>SLIL01000453.1 GCA_007135645.1 Bacteroidales bacterium | reverse complement strand
TTACGTTCCATATTGTAGATCCTGCTGCTGTGGCGGTGTTTAAGTAAATCCTTCAGGAAAGCCGTTTAAACCATCAGGCTTTTCAGGTAAAAGTTAAAAAGTCCCGGAAGTGTTTTATCAATTGCACTTTCGGGACTTCTTGCATGCAGCTGGTTGCATCGATCTGCTAAATGTTCTTACTCTTCTTCTGAACAAAGTAATCGTTCATGACCTGTTTAAATCCATTCATGGTCATATCATAACGGGGGGTGAGGCTGCTTTTGTCGGGAAAAGTTTCCATATGCACTGTTTGTGTGGGGAAGGCAAAACGTACTCCCAGCTTTTCGGCAAGCCTTACGATTTCCATAAGCACCTCATGGCGGGCCTTTAACTCTGCAGGCCAGTCGGGTACGGCAAAGAAGATATAAAACATGATCTGGAGCGAGAAATCACCCATTTCATTAAACTCCACAATGTAGAAATCCTTGCGCGTTTCCGGATGCTCCTCTACAATCCGTCTTAGTCCCAGTACAAACACTTCAATCAGATCGGGAGGGGTATCATAGGTAATGGCAATATGCATAAAAAACCGGCGGTATTGCCTTAGCCCGTGATTGTCAATGGTGGCATCGGCCAGTTTTCCATTGGGTACGTAAGTAAGGGAGTTACGGAAGGTGCGCACCCGTGTACTGCGAAACCCCACCTCTTCCACAGTGCCATCAATATCGCCGCTGGTAATCCAGTGTCCCACCGAAAAGGGTTTATCAATAAAGATCATCAGCGACCCAAACATGTTCTTCAGTGTGTCCTGGGCTGCCAATGCAACCGCCAGACCACCAATGGACAAACCTGCCAGCAATGCCGTGATGTTTACATCCAGGTTTTGAAGAATAAACAAGCCGCCCACAATCACAACAAACACCCGAAGCACCTTTTTTATCAGTGGTACAACATGATTGTCGAGACTTGTTTCCCGATCACCGGCAAGTCGCTCCATGTAAAGGCCCAGCACATCCACCAGCTTATAAAATACAAGCATCCCAAAGAATGGTAAAATGGCTTTGAAGGCATAACTGAGATAAAAAGAAGCCCTCACAGGCAATTGCAAAAGGGGGTAAAATGCCATGACCAGCAGAAAAACGGCAAAAAGGCTCAAAGGCTTTGCCACTGGAAGCAGGTATGGCCTTACAATATTGTCATACCCCAGTTGAGAGGCCCCACGATATAACAATCGATTGAAGGCAAAGGTCAGGAATTTATGAAACAACACTGAGATCAGGATCAGTAACAGGATCCCCACGTGTTGCCATAAATACAGTCCCAGGATCCGATAGGTGCTGCCATGAGGGAGCAGCTCCATGAGCCTGTCTGAACCAAAGGGGAATACCTCGGAGTGAAAATTTTCGATGGCATCAAAACTCTCCTTGCTGTATAGCCAGCTGCCATCGGGCTGTCTTTCAACATAGATAGAAGAGGTTTGATCTATGGGTACGAAGATATGCCGGTTGGTAAGGGTATCTGAATACATTGCATTTCGGGGCAACCTGCCCGGATTCACCATGTAGCCCCTGCCATCCCAGGCCTGCTTAAGCTGTATTGCCAGGCGAATGGCAGCGGTGGTATCTGTTCCGAGATGCAAAAAAGGGAGTGCTGCTTTTTCTTCATCGTAAGTGTCGGACTGAAGAAAATTTAAATGGGTCATTACCGCATGATACGGGGTACTGAGACTGGGTTCAAAGGTTCCTGGTGCTTCATCTGCAAGGGCTACAGGGCTAATTATCAGGAAGGCCAATGCAACCATGAGCAGATTGCGATACGTATTGAAAAAGAGGGGCATGTTCGGATAATTTGAAATGGTTTTTTGTTTACACCGTAAAAATAAGTAAATTCAACTGCAAGGACAAATACAATATTGGAACTTCTTTAAATTATTCTGTATTTCTCAAAAGGATTGTTTGCGAGCCAGGAAAAATGCATAAAACCACTTCAGCTTGTCGTTTTTGCTGTAAATAATATACAGGATGGAATTAAAGATAATGCTGATGAGCACAGCTGAATAGGTGATGTTCTGAATCAGTTCCCCTCCAGGCATTCCCCGCTGTGCCGGCAGGGATGCAAGCACTGCCGCTGCCAGCCCTTTAGGTACCATAAAAGCCATTACCACACGATCCTGTATAGGCAGATTGGGCCTTACAGACCATCGTACTACCGGGATCCTTACCACGTAAAGCAACACAGCAATGATCAGGCCCATGGCCATGGAAAAGTAGTCGGTAAGCACGATGGAGATCCCGATATAGACAAAGAAAAAGGTTTTGAGCAGAAACACCACCTCGGCGAAAAATACCCTTTCTGTATCGTTGAAGGTATGGGGGATGTGGCGTGTATATTTTGCCAGCAAGGGCAAAGGGATCACATCAATGTTGGCCAGGGTAATTCCAAACATCAGTGCAGAAATGGCCCCACTGAATCCCAGTAATTCTGCTATCCCGTAAATAATGAATACAAAGGCAGGGGTGGTGAATATGGAGTTTTGAATGTTGCGGATCTTATTCAGCAGAAAAGACCACAGCAAACCCGCGATCAATCCTGTAACCACCGAAAAAGCAAGCCCCCAGAGGATGCTTCCCAGCATGGAGCCAATACTCAGGGCACCCAGCATGTAAGCATCAAAGAGGGTTAGCCCCACCACAATGCACAATACATCGCTTACTGCCGACTCCAGGATCAGGATGGTTTTGGAGCCGGGGTCCATGGTAAGCTGATTCACCATGGGGATTACAATGGCCGACGCCGTGCCCCCCAGGAATGCCCCCAGCATGAAAGAACGCAGGGGATCGTAATCGAATATAAGCAGGGCAAAGGCCCCGGTAAAAAGGGTACTTACCACAAAATTTACAATCGTAAGGCTTGCCGTTCCCCCCAATGCAGTGCGCAATACATTGTATCGCAACCCGGTACCCCCTTCAAACAGGATGATCACCAGGGTAATGCTGGCAAATACACTACCGATATCCCCAAAAAACTCCTGATCGATCAACCCGGTAAAAGGGCCCACAATCAATCCGATGAAGATCAGCAACAACACATCAGGCACCTTTTTGCTGCGAAAAAAGGCAGCGAACAGGTGCGCCAGAAATATCAGCAGCCCTACGGCTATAATGGTTAGCGTGGTTTTCAAATCCATGGCTTCAAATATACAACTATTTTATCTGTTTGATAAAGGTTTTCAGGATTTTAAAAATGTCGGTTACACGCCTGCAATCCCCTCCCTGTTGCAGCTGGCAGGTCACCATGATTACCGCTGCCTGTGACGGGGCCACTCTAAGTGACCCCGCCACTATGTTTAATCAATGAACCAAACCCCCGATTGTTAATAAAACAGTAAAAACAAGCAAGCTTTTTCCTTGTTTAAAACAAGCATTTGCACTATCTTTAAGAATGACTAATGAGGTGCTTAACATGCGCATCTGGCCGCCTTGTTAACGCCTGATCTCTTAACGATTTGTTAATGTTACCGTAACGTGCTTTTAGTTTCATATCATTATTTTTACAATCCTCAGCTAATACATTGTGTAGAGAAAATGAGTATCAAAAAAAGCCATCAAAACAGATGCTTTATGAATTAAACTACCCGGGTTATGAAAATACGGTTACGCTCTTCGGGGATTTTCTGTTTCAGGTTTGGCAGTAAAGCTGCCATGGGTGTGGGTGCCCTTTTGAAAAAGAAAATGTGGGGGTTGATGGTTGTGTTTGCGATGGGGCTAAGCCAGGCTTTAGCGGGTGAGTATGTGGTGGACTTTGAAGGACCGGGAGAAACCAAAGGGAGCTATGCAACCGGTACTGTAAATCTATCGGGGTTGGATTGGGAATTCGCCCAGGCCTTAATTAGAAATGATGAAGGAGATATTAAAAACGGCTCCAGGGCAGCGAGACTTCGTCTGTTTGATGGTGTTTTTGGCTCAATCACTATGCTGGAAAACAAATCCTATGGAATAGGCACTGTATCATTTTTATACAGCCGATCCAATTTTTCAGGTGACCGCACAGGGGGTGCCCCCTCCTTTGTTGTTGAATACAGCATCAATAACGGGGCAGAATGGATTCAGGTAGGAGAAGAAACCAGCCTGGATGGGGTTGATGAATTAACACTTTTTTTTGCCGAAATTAATGTAGCAGAGGATGCAAGAATAAGAATACGGCAAGTCGCTGGGGATAATGAGAAAAGGTGGAATATCGATGATATTATCCTTACCAGCTTTTATGGTGAAGGTGTTTGTGGTTACGAACCTTTTGATTATTCCAATCTTACCGCAAGTTATGAGGATGGAAGTTTTACAGGTTTAGATGGCATAGTTTGGAGCTATGGCCACTCACGCAATGAAGGGGATTATCCAATTGATGGCAACGGCATTATGCTCAGGCGGGCAAGTGACAGTTACCTGGAAGTAACCATCGATGGTGGGGTCAGGGCATTTTCATTTGATTACAGAAAGGCATTTGGAGGGGATAATACACGGCAACTTGAGATGATTGTCAATGGGTCGCAGGTAGCAACTACACCTGTTTTTGGGAATTTTCTTGGAGAAGATGCAACTGTTTACAACTTTGTTCATTACCTCAATACCCCAGATCCGGTAACAATCAGGATAAAAAATGTAGGGAATTCTGAATTAATACGTAACACTGTAATTGACAACATCCGCTGGACATGTTTTGTACCATGCAGTAATACTGCCTGGTTTTTCAGGACCAAGGCATCTGGTAACTGGGATGAAATTCAAATTTGGGAAACTTCGCCCAATGGAAGCGATAATTGGGTTCCTTCC
>SLIL01000337.1 GCA_007135645.1 Bacteroidales bacterium | reverse complement strand
GCGGGAAACCCCGGCGCAGCAACATCGGTGCGCATCAGGGGAAACAGCTCCATTTCGGCTGGCAACGAACCCCTTTATGTGATTGACGGAATTCCAATGACTACCGGTAATTACGGGCAGATAGGATTTTCAGGACAGGGGATCAATGCCCTTTCTGACATTAACCCCAACGACATTGAATCCATCACCGTGCTGAAAGATGCATCTGCCGCAGCCATTTATGGTGCGCGGGCAACCAACGGAGTAATTCTCATTACCACCCGAAGGGGAAGTCAGCAACGCACCAACATCAACTTCAACTCTTCATTTGGCTGGCAGGAGGTTGCAAACCGGCTTGAAATGCTTAATGCTGATGAATGGCACGAATACAGGGGCACACAGCCCGATCCTACCGACCCGGTTGATACCGACTGGCTTGACCAGATTTTCAGGGTTGCCCCCATGCACAGCTATGAGCTCTCTGCCAGTGGTGGTGATGCCAGAACTCAGTTTTTCATGTCCGGAAACTATTTCAACCAGGAAGGAACCATTATCGGAACAGATTTTCAGCGTCTGAACGGCAGGTTAAACCTTGACCACCAGATAAATGACCATGTCTCCATAGGTGGTAGCCTGGGTACCAGTTACTCGATGAACAACAGGGTGGAAGGCGACCGCTCATTGCACGGGGTGCTTCCCAATGCCATTTCTATGGCCCCCATTTATCCGGTGTTTAACGACGACGGAACCTATAACCAGGATGGTTTCTTTGCCAATCCCATTGCCATAGGAAGGGAAGCCATCAACGAAGCCCATTCCTACCGTACCATCGGTAATACCTTCGCAGACATACGTTTTCTGCAGAATTTCACCTTCAGTACCCGATGGGGAATGGACTACCTGAGCCTGCGCGAACATAGCTACGACCCCATTACAACACGTCAGGGTGCTACAACCAACGGATTGGGGATTGAAGCCCAAACCAGCGTGTTGAATATTGTGTCCAATAACCTGCTCCGGTACAACAATACCCTGGCAGATGTGCATAATATCGAGGCCCTGGCCGGATATTCCTTTGAAATGTTTCAGCGCCGCAATCAATATGCCGAGGGCATTGATTTTCCCGGGGCCTACTTTCAATATATCCTTGACGCCGGAACCATCAGAAACGCAGAGGCACGCGCAACAGACCGCGGCATGAATTCTTATTTCGGCCAACTCAGATATAACTATGATTACCGGTATATCATCTCCATGAGCGGAAGATTTGATGGGTCAACCAAATTCGGCACCAACAACCGTTACGGGTTCTTCCCTGCTGCTTCATTTGCATGGCGCCTGGGCGAAGAGGACTTCTTCAAAGCTCTCAATACCCCTATTAACGAGTTCAGGATCCGCAGCAGTGTGGGACTGACCGGTAACGACGGAATACCTGATTTTGCATACATGGACCTCTACCGCGGTCGGGCCAACTATCTTGCACAGGCGGGTATTGCTCCTTCAGGAATCCCCAATCCTGATCTGAAGTGGGAAACAACCACACAGTTCAACATTGGTGCAGACATTGAGCTTTACAATGAACGCATTGCCATAGCTTTTGATTACTACCATAACGTAACCCGTGACCTGCTGTTCAACAGGCCTGTTTCAATGACTTCAGGATTTACCTCTATTACCTCCAACATCGGAGAACTGGAAAACAGGGGAATAGAGCTCTCCATCAGCACAGTAAATGTACGAACCAGCGATTTCAGCTGGGACTCCAAGCTTAACCTCAGTCAAAACAGAAACAAGATCCTTTCTCTTTACAAGGATCAAAACCTTCTTGACCTGGATCGTTACAGCCCCAGTGCTGTTATTGTTGGTGAGCCCATGAGTGTATTCTTTGGTTTTCGCAGTCTGGGAGTTGACCCCAGTACAGGTGATCTTGTATGGGACGATATCGACGGAAATGGAGTTATTAATTCTGACGACAGGACCATTATCGGTGATCCCAACCCACTGTTTACAGGTGGATTTACCAACACCTTTAATTACAGGGCATGGGAACTGAGCTTCTTTATAAACTTCTCCTACGGCAATGATATTTTCAATGCAACCCGCATTTTTGTTGAAGCCATGCGCGGCCCCGACAACCAAAGCACTGCAATTCTCGACCGCTGGAGGCAACCCGGAGACATTACCGATATGCCAAGAGCTACTGAAACCGACCCCAATGCCAACAACCGCATCTCTTCAAGGTTTGTTGAAGATGGTTCTTTTGCCAGGCTGAAAACCCTCACCCTCTCATACAATGTGAACCGCAGATGGATGGAGCGCGTTGGAGCAAGAAGTGCCCGTGTTTTCTTTACCGGTGCCAATCTTTTTACCATCACCAACTACTCAGGTATGGATCCCGAGGTGAACTACAGGGGCGACAGCAATCTTTTGAGAGCAACTGACTTTTTCACCTACCCTCAGGCAAGAACATATTCAGTTGGTATTAATTTAGGACTCTAAAAACACGGAAAAATGAAAAAATCAGCATATATATTTTCAGCAGTATTGATATGGATATTAGGAGCCTGCGATGTACTTGATGTGCAGCCCTATCACTCCATGCCGGCCGAAGAAGCCATTACCGATTCAGCCCAGGTGCAAAGTGCCATTATTGGTAGTTATGACGCATTACAGGCAGGAGGCTATTACGGCCTTGACTATATTATCTGGGGCGACCTGCCTGCCGATAATCTTACACACGTTGGTATTACTATAACATGGTCAGATATAGATAACAATACCATTCTGGCTGACAATGGTCTGGTTGAAAGCACATGGATTTCTATCTATCGCCTGCTTAGCAGGGTAAACAACGTAATTGCACGCATTCCCGATATTAATGACGATTTGCTTTCCCAGGCCGGCAAAAACACAGCCCTTGGCGAGCTGAGATTTCTCAGGGCACTGGGCCATTACGACCTGATGCGGCTTTTTGGCCCCATACCCATCAGAGACCAGGCTGTTACTACCGATGAAGAAAGTCTTAACCCCCCAAGACACAGTATATCAGAGGTGCTGACTGTGGTAAACAACGATCTGGATTTTGCTATTGCTCACCTTTCTGAAAGTATGACCAGAGGGAGGGCCTCAAGACCAGCAGCCCAGGCCCTGAAAGCAAGAGTAGCCCTTCATCAGTATTATATTACTGATAATGCTGAATTTCTAAACATTGCCATTCAACATGCCAGTGATGTAATTGAACACCCGGCCCTGGCCATTGAACCCGATTATGCCCGGCTATTCTCCCAGGAGGCAACCTCTGAATCCATTTTTGAGGTAGCTTTCAATGAGCAGGACAGAAACCTTATTGCAAGGTATTTTGCTCACACGTCGCTGGCAGGGAGGTATGAATTTGCACCTACTGAATTCTATCTGAACTCTTTCGATCCAGATGATCTGCGCAAAGATGTTTCTGTAACTATGGCAGGTACTGCCCCATATGCTATCAAGTTCAATGATGTTGCATCTGGTACAGATCCTGTTTATGTATTGAGATTGGCTGAAATGTACCTTATCAGAGCTGAGGCCCGCGCACTTCTGCAGGAAGACCCTCAGATCATTTTGTCTGACATTAACGTGATCAGGGAAAGGGCTGGTCTGAATCCGGCTAATATGACAAGTTATACTGCACTTTTGCTGGAGATAGAGTCTCAAAGACAAAAAGAATTTGCTTTTGAAGGGCACCGCTGGTTTGACCTGGTGAGAACCGGAAGAGCAATTGACAGACTTGAGAATGTAACCAGTATTAATCAAACCCTTTTCCCCATACCCCAGGCGGAGATCATTTCCAACGACAACCCGGGAATGTACCAAAACGATGGTTATTAATCCCTAAAACCAGAAAATTATGAAAGCTTTAAAATTTAATCCATACATACTTGTTTTCTTAATCCTTCCGGCATTACTGATTTTACATGCCTGCAAGGAGGATGATTTCGATGTTCCCCTGGCAAGTACACAGGCCGGTTTTGATTATGAAGTGAATGTGATCGTTATCGACGAGGAAGAAGGCATTGAGCACTTCGAAGTAAAACTAACCAACAGATCCGTACTCGCACAGTCCTATTTCTGGGATTTTGGTAACGGGGAAACTTCCACTGAAGAAAATCCAACGATCACTTACACCCAGGCCGGAAGTTACACCATCACACTTACCGTTGAGCCGCTCCACGATGTATATTACAACAACCTTACAAAAAGTGTATCCATGGCTTTTGGAAAACAAGTGATCCTGTTTGAAGATTTCAATGAAGGCATCGATTACCTTGATGAGGATACCTGGGCGCCCGAAGGGTGGCAGGCTATAGACAATGATGGCGATGGCTTCAACTGGTACGTGGGCGAACGCCAGGGTGTCCTTTCCATGAGAAGCCAGTCATGGGATGGTACTGCAGGCCCCCTGAACCCCGATAACTGGCTCATTACACCTGAGGTTGATCTTACGCCGTTTGACGCCGGTGCATCTGTTACCTTCCGCTATACGGTGGGGATTACGGCCAGCACACCCATGTACAGGCAGGAACATTACGGCATCTTTATCGCGGTTGGCAACGACAACCTTGATAACTTTGAATTATTGTTTGAGGAAACGTTTACCGAAGAAACACCCAACTGGCTCGCCAATGAACGGGTTATTGACATTTCGGAATATGCAGGTCAGGTTGTTTATCTTGCCATCAGACACTTCAATGTCACCGACATGGACCGTATCTTTGTTGAGGAAGTAGAATTGTACGTAATTGAATAAAGTCAATCAAAAACAAAAAAAGCCAGTTTCCCCTGGCTTTTTTTGTTTTTCAATTTCAGAAATCTTTATGAGAAAATATTTACAACTAATAGTAGTCATTTCATTAATGGCTGCATGCAATATGTCTGTCTTAGAGCAGGAAAGCCATGATGGAGCAAAGGGAAGTCTTTTTATTATCGGGGGCGGCAGCCGGCCGGCAGAAATGGTAAACCGGATGATTGATGAGGCCGGGCTTCGCGAAGGAGGATATGCCATAATACTTCCTATGTCGAGCAGCACTCCTGATTCAGCGATAATATGGGCTTCAGAGCAGTTTCTGGATAATGATATGGAGCGTATAACCGGGTTTAACTTTCTTCCGGGTGGTGATATACCGCAACACTGGATTGACTCGCTCAAAAACGCCTCCCTGATCTACATCAGTGGCGGCGATCAGAACCGGTTTATGTCTATTGCCGGAGGTACAGCCATTGAAGAAGCCATTCATCATGCCTGGAAAAACGGGGCCATGATCGCCGGTACCAGCGCGGGAGCAGCCGTTATGAGCGAAAAAATGATCACTGGCGATGAGCTGCGTTATCCCGAGTATTCTGCCACCTTTCGTACCATTGAATCAGAGAACCTGGAAATAGGAAGAGGGCTTGGCTTTATTACCACAGCCATCATCGATCAGCATTTTATCTGGCGAAGCAGGCACAACAGGCTCTTTACAGCTGTTATTGAACACCCTGACATGCTTGGAATTGGTATTGATGAGTCTACCGCTATTCTTGTAAGGGGAAACACTGCAGAAGTAGTGGGTGTAGCACAGGTTATGGTATTCAGGAACCCTGACGCTTCATTCAGCGAAAAAAATGGCAAAATGGGAGCCCGCAACCTGGTTGTGGATATTTATCTTGAAGGCGAAAAATTTTCAATAAACTAATTTAATCATACATTATAGATGTTAAAAAAGGTACCCCACACTTACGTTATTGTATTCGGAATCATCGTAACCGCAGCTGTGCTCACCTGGTTTATTCCCCCAGGGAAATACATTGAAGTTACTACCGTGGTCGACGGCAAGGAACGCACGGAAATGGTTTTCTTTTACGAAGACAATCTGCCGGCAGAATACCGTGAGCAATTTGCTCCCACCATGCAAACCTGGCAGGTATTGTCAGCACTTTTCAAAGGATTTGTAAAACAAAGCAACATTATCATCTTTATACTGATGATCGGAGGTGCTTTCTGGATCATGAACAAAAGCAGGGCAATCGATGTGGGAATATTTGCTTTTCTGAAGTTTACCCGTAAACTGGAGAATTTCAGCATTATGCGCAAAATAGGTGTGGATAATATTATCATTGTTCTGATCATGATATTGTTTAGTGTCTTCGGCGCCATTTTCGGGATGAGTGAAGAAACCATTGCTTTCGTGATCATCCTGATCCCCCTGGCCATATCCATGGGCTATGATTCGCTCATGGGGGTTTCCATGGTATATATTGCGGCTCACCTGGGTTTTGCGGGGGCTATACTCAATCCCTTTACCATTGGTATTGCCCAGGGCCTGGCCGACCTGCCTTTGTTCTCAGGTCTGGAATACCGTATGTTTGCCTGGGTGGTGATCAATATAGTGGGGATATTCTTTGTGTTGAGATATGCAGCAAAGATCCGCCGCAATCCCAAATCTTCTATTATGTATGAAGAAGATTCCTACTGGCGCAAAAGGGAGCAAAGCGAAAACAACGATATTGAATATTATACGCCAAAGATTGCCTGGTTTGTATATCTGGCTGTTTTGGTATCGCTGATTATTTTCTCATTTATCTACCCCATAACCACCATGACCGTAGGTAACAGTTCATTTACCTTTTGGGTGATACCATTATTTACCGGCCTCTTCGCAATTCTTGGTATTGTTTCACTGAAAAAATCTGTGCACTTTTTTATCCTGCTGCTGCTGGGATATACCATTGTATTCCTGATTGTAGGGGTAATGGGGTATGGCTGGTATGTAATGGAGATTGCAACATTATTCCTTGCCATGGGAATTGCCAGTGGACTGGCCTTTAATAAAACAGCTGATGACATTGCCAACCTTTTCCTTGAAGGGGTGAAAGACATAATGTCTGCAGCGATCATTGTAGGCCTTGCAGGCGGAATAATCGTAGTGCTGACAGACGGTGGGATCATTGATTCCATTCTTTATGGCCTTTCCAGGGCCATGGGCAATTTTGGCAATGTGGCATCAGTAGGGATAATGTACATTATTCAAACCATTGTTAACATAGTTATCCCTTCCGGATCGGCCAAAGCCGCTATTACCATGCCTATCATGGCGCCTTTCAGCGATTTGATAGGGATCTCACGGCAGGCAACAGTAATGGCATTTCAGTTTGGTGATGGATTTACCAATATGATCACACCTACGTCCGGTGTTTTGATCGCCGTGCTTGGAGTGGCACGGATCCCCTATCATAAATGGGTAAAATGGGTATGGCCATTGATCATTACCCTGATCGTTTTAGGATTCTTATTGCTCATACCTACGGTAACCATGGAACTAAACGGATTTTAAAACCGATTTTCAGGGTTATCTTACCTGTATTACCAGGTACCTGGATGCCGACCAGAATCTTTCCGGGTCAGTGATTTCAAGCCAGTTCTCCCCATCGGCTGATTTAAACTCATACGATCCGTTGGGGTGGCTGGTAATCAGCTCCGGTCGGTTTCCATATATGGTAATATTGTGATCTCTTGTTATGTCAATGCGGGTGAAAAAGTCGGGATTGAAATCAGACTTTAACCTCTCCGATCTGCCAATACCCAGGAAACCACCTTCTCTTTCAATAATATTGTTATCCACCAGTTCTTTTCTGGATCCCATTGCGTAATACGCCGCGTTGAGCTCCAGGGTTTGTTCGCGCAGTAACCTGCTCTTTTCACGGCTTTCCAACTCTAATGTGTCAACCATGGCTGTGAGATAATCTACTCTGAGATTTGTCTGGGCCAGCTGATCCCGGAGCAACTGGATCTCGACTTCTTTCTCCTCTAGAGTTTGATTCAATCGCCGGATCATCTGCTCAAATCCTTCAATCCTCGTGTCGGCATTTCTCAACCTGTTATTGAGGCTTGCGATCAGGATCCTGTTTTTCTCCATTAATTCGCCAATCAGCTGGATGTCTTCATTGATCCTGGCCTGCTGGTCTACCCCCAGTTCCAGATCATAGCGCGCCTGATCGCTGATGATGTTCTCCCTTTCCTTAATAAGCCGAAGATTATCCTCAATTTCATTGAGTTCAGCAAAATACCCTTCTACATTTTCTGCATTTTCTTCCATGCGCATGCGCATTTCTTCATTTTCCTGTTCCAGCCTTTCCAGTTCAGCTCTTCTGTTGTCGCATGAAAAAAAGATGTTAACCATAAAAACGATCAGCAGAAATCTGAACAATTTTCTCAGGGAATTATTTATTTTTCCCTTGATGAAAACTCCACGAATTATTGACAAATCTTTCATTTTATGTTCGTATTTTATATAGTGCTAAATTATTCATTTTTATGTTTATAAACGAATTAATCCGGGAAAACGTGTGTATTCCATAATAATTGACCCAAAGCAAATCTTTGGAATAAAATTTAACTGACCCCCATAAAAAGAGGAAGCCGGCAGCGGGGAACTGCCGGCATAGGAAAACAAAAGGGAAATTTATGTAATTAGGGGGAAACGTTAGATCGTTGTTAGTTTCGCTTTAACTATTGAAAAAAACATGCCATTTCTATTGTATTCCCTAAAAAAAGTCGTAACAACCTGAATAACTGAAAATTAAAAATTTAATTCCTATGCAAAAATAATGAAATATTTTATTCATCCAAAAAACTGTAGATTTTTTTCTACACAAAAGTGTGGAGAACAGAAATAAAATTCACACTTTTAAAAAAAGTCCTGGGAAAAACCACGAAAAAAAGAGCTTATTGGGTTGAAATCCCATACAGTTTCAATTTATTGTACAAGGTTTTACGGTCAATATTCAGGATCCTTGCAGTCTTTGCTTTATTATACCTGGCCTTTTCAAGGGTAGCAATGATCACTTCTCTTTCGGTTTTCTCTGTCTGGCTTTTTAGATCATTCCTGTTTTTCTCTTCAACCTGGTAGTCACTATTGCATGCAGTGGCTATCTCATGGGGCAAAGCTTCTTTCTGAAGGCTTTCTCCTTTTGAGAGTAAAACTGCTCTCCTGATAACATTTTTAACCTCCCTGATATTTCCAGGCCAGGGATATGCCATAAAGCAATCCAGCACTTCAGCAGGAATATCCTCAATATTTTTATTAAGCTCCTTGTTGGCTTTATCCAGGAAAAAATTTGAAAACACCCTGATGTCTTCCTTCCGCTCCCTGAGGGGAGGTACATTGATGGCAAACTCATTGAGGCGATGATAAAGATCTTCTCTGAAGGCACCCCTTTTCACTGCTTCGCGCAGATCTTCATTGGTTGCTGTAATAAGCCTCACATTCACAGGGATATCCTTATTGCTCCCGATCTTGCGAATTCGTCTTTCCTGTATGGCCCTCAACAACTTAACCTGAATCTCATAGGAAAGATTACCGATCTCATCCAGGAAAAGTGTTCCGTTGTTGGCCACTTCAAACTGTCCTGTTTTATCATTGAGGGCACCGGTAAACGACCCTTTTATGTGTCCGAAGAACTCGCTCCCGGCCAGTTCTTTGGATAATGACCCACAATCAATGGCTACGAAAGCAAACGCATTTCTTTTGCTCTGTTCATGGATCTTGCGGGCTATATACTCTTTTCCTGTACCACTTTCACCCTGAATAATAACAGACATGTCGGTGGGTGACACCAGCTGTATGTAATCATGTATAAATTTTGACTCTTTACTGGTGGCATACACATATTCGAAACCATTGGAAGTCTTTACAGGAGCAGATTGCCTTACACGTATTTCATCCTGCCCTTTATCTGCCTGTCTTGACAACCCCCTTTCCATATACATCAACAACTCCTCGGGATTAACAGGTTTGGTAACAAACTCAAAGGCGCCCAGTTTAATTGCTTTTACAGCCATGCGAATATCAGCATATGCTGTCATAATTATAACTACAGCATCGGGTGTTTTATCCTTGATGTCTTTGAGAAGCTCTAATCCGTTGCGGTCGGGGAGGCGAAAATCAGTTAAAATGATATCATATTTAGTGCCCTGCATAAGACGCAAAGCCTCACTGCAGGTAAAGGTTTCTGCAACATTAAATCCTTTCCTCCCTAAATACGATTTTAAAATGGCGCAAAAATTTACGTCATCGTCTACGATCAATACTTTATACATACAATACGAAACCCCCGTTATTTTCTTTAAAATATGTTCCTATCTTTAGTGCAAGTTAGCAATAATTTTTGAAACTGCCGCAAATAAGCAACAATAAAATCTTGCATAATCAATTCTCTATTTCTAAGCCATTTTTTGTAATTTTGACCCAGAAAAAAAGGCTAACTCAACTATTCATATTTTTAATCCTATAAATAATAAAAAAATGGCAGCTAATTTAATGAAAAACATTCAGCCTGGAATCGTAACCGGTGATCAGGTGCAGGAATTATTGAAAATTGCAAGAGATAACCAGTTTGCATTGCCAGCGGTAAACGTAACGGGAACAAACACCATAAATTCTGTGCTGGAAACTGCAAAAGAGGTAAACTCACCTGTTATAGTGCAGTTCTCCAATGGGGGTGCACATTTTTATGCCGGGAAAAGCCTTTCAAACGAAAACCAGCAGGCAGCCATTGCAGGAGCGATCTCCGGTGCAAAGCATGTGGCAATGATGGCTGAATTGTACGGAGTGAGGGTGATTATGCATACCGACCACGCAGCTAAAAAGTTACTACCTTGGATAGACGGGCTGATCAAAGCATCAGAAGAGAATTTTGACAAATTCGGCAAACCTCTTTTCAGCTCGCATATGCTCGACCTCTCAGAAGATCCGCTGGAAGAAAATATCGAGATCTGCTCAAAATACCTGGAGCGGATGAGCAAGATAGGGATGACCCTTGAAATTGAGCTTGGTGTTACCGGAGGTGAAGAAGATGGTGTGGACAACACAGGCATAGACAGCTCAAAGCTTTATACCCAACCCGAAGAAGTGGCCGCAATGTATGAAGCACTGAACAAGGTTTCTGATAAATTTATGGTTGCTGCATCGTTTGGAAACGTTCACGGTGTTTACAAGCCAGGGAATGTAAGGCTTGAGCCTAAGATCCTTGACAATTCGCAAAAATTCATTGAGGAAAAGTTCAAAACCGCACCCAAGCCTGTAAACTTTGTATTCCATGGAGGTAGTGGTTCCTCACGTGAAGAGATCCGCGAAGCTATTTCCTATGGTGTTATCAAGATGAATATCGATACCGATACCCAATGGGCATTCTGGGATGGCATCAAGACATTCTATCAAAAAAATGAGGGATACCTCCAGGGACAGATTGGCAACCCCGATGGAGATGATAAACCCAATAAAAAGTATTATGACCCACGTACATGGTTAAGAAAATCAGAAGAAGCCATGAAGGAGCGCCTGAAGCTTGCTTTTGAAGACCTCAATGCCATGGATCGCAACTAAGAACTGATATTCTTACACAAAAAGCAACCTTTTCAACGTTGCCTTAAACAAAAAGCTGCTTCCCGTAATTCAACGCGAAGCAGCTTTTTTTTATAGCCTTTTCTGATTGTTATTCCTCTCCCTGATCGGTTCTTTCGGGAATCAGAAGATTATTGTCAGTTTTTAGCTGAGGTGGATTGATCCGATCAACCACTACGGTTGCAAAAATGTATTTTGATGAGATTTGCCTGCTGAACCGCTGGGCATCCAACCTTGTTCTGAAATCGCCTACCCTGAGTTTAAAGTAGGGCTCATCGTAGGTAATGTAAGATGGCACATCGGGATAGCTGGCGTCAAACTCTGCTTTTTGTCTTTCGGTAAGCAGCCTTGACCGGTTTCCTGATGCAGTGTATATCTGCACCCGAAAACCTGCCATGCCCCTGCGCCGGTTCATCTCACGAAAATCCTTTACCAAAGCATCAACTTTCTGATCCTGGGTAATCCATGTACGTACCGGCTCCTCTGATTTTTCTTCCGGTTCATGCTCACGCACCTGTTCCTGGGCATAAACCATCATAGAGATAGTAAGCAGCAATGGCAGTAAAATTAATTTCGATGCATTCATATTTTTAACATAAACTATTAAGCGGCAAATAATATGGGTTTGCCAATTTCAAAGATAACGATCTTTTTACAGAATTATTCTGAAAATGACCGATTAATATGCCCTGGCAAAAACCACCCGCTGCGCTGAAGGTTTACCACTGTAAATGCATTTGCCTTCAGTCATTTTATTATTCAGGGGGATGCAACGAATGGTTGCCTTGGTTTTTTCCTTGATGATCTGTTCTGTTTCGCCCGTGCCATCCCAGTGAGCATAAATGAATCCACCCTTTTCATCCAGCAACTGGTTAAACTCCTCCCAGCTATCTGCATAAAATGTTTTTGACTCCCTAAAAGTAACGGCTTTGTGGAAGAGATTATCCTGGATATTTTCAAGAAGATGCTCAATCTTATTCAGCAGGTCAGCCTGCTGGTAGAATCCTTTTTCCAGGGTATCTCTGCGGGCAATCTCAACTGTATTGTTTTCAACATCCCTGGGCCCTAATGCAATACGAAGTGGTACACCTTTAAACTCGTATTCATTAAATTTCCAACCAGGCTTATGGGTATCACGATCATCAAGCTTAACCCTGATGCCGCTGTTTTTTAATGTATCATAAATTTCCCTTGCTTTATTGCACACCAGGTCATACTGTTCCTGATTTTTGTAGATTGGCACAATTACAACCTGTATGGGAGCAAGTTTTGGAGGAATTACAAGGCCATTGTCATCGGAGTGGGCCATGATCAGGGCACCCACCAAACGGGTTGACACTCCCCAGGATGTAGCCCAAACATATTCCAGTTTGCCTTCTTTGCTGGTAAATTTTACATCAAATGCTTTGGCGAAATTTTGCCCCAGGAAGTGGGATGTGCCAGCCTGCAATGCTTTACCGTCCTGCATCAAGGCTTCAATGCAGAATGTCTCAAGGGCACCGGCAAACCGCTCATTTTCTGATTTTACCCCTTTCAATACAGGTATAGCCATAAATTTTTCGGCAAACTCGGCATAAACATCCAACATCTGTCGGGTTTCTTCCAGGGCCTCTTCTTTGGTGGCATGGGCCGTATGCCCTTCCTGCCAGAGAAACTCGGCCGTACGCAAAAACATCCTGGTACGCATTTCCCAGCGCACCACATTGGCCCATTGGTTAACCAGGATTGGGAGGTCGCGGTAGGACTGTACCCAGTTACGGTAAGTATCCCAGATGATGGTTTCGGAGGTAGGGCGGATGATCAGCTCCTCTTCCAGTTTTGCATCCTCATCTACAACCACTCCTTTGCCATCGGGATCATTTTTCAACCGGTAGTGGGTTACTACGGCACATTCTTTGGCAAAACCCTCCACATGATCGGCTTCTTTACTAAAAAACGACTTTGGTATGAAAATTGGAAAGTAGGCATTGGAATGGCCGGTATCCTTAAACATCTTGTCCAGGGCACCCTGCATTCGTTCCCAAAGTGCATAGCCATAAGGCTTAATTACCATGCACCCCCTTACTGCTGAATTCTCCGCCAGATCTGCCCTCTGGACAATATCGTTGTACCATTTGGAGTAGTTTTCTTCACGGGTTGAAAAATCTTTAGCCATAACTGCGTAATTGGTATAAAATTTGATGATTTATTAATTAAATTTGATGGGCAAATTTAAGAAATAATTATCAACAAAAACCCATTGACCTATAGCAAAGAACGCTACATATTTTATCCATAAAATCACCAGGAGGAAAAGTTATGAAAACCTTAGTTAAATTAACCGGCTTATTGGTATTATTCCTGAGTGCATGCTCCACAAGCTATCATTCAGCTGGCGTGCACGATGATATCTATTACAGCCGAAGCAATGCAGAGATGCTCGCGGAAAATGCCCACGAGGCCAATGCCACCGTGGTGCAGGTAACTCCGGCATCAGAAAGCCAGCCTGCAGCAGCACCCAATCAGCATTACTCTCAGGAGCAATATTACGAATACCAGGATTACGAGTATTATGTTGTTGAAAATGACACCGTTTACTTTGATGACAATTACGATGTGGAAGTAGGCAGCGATTACCCACATTGGTATCACACCCATTACGGGTATGATTATTTTGGCTATTCTTCACGCTTAAGGCGTTTCCATCGTAATTATGCCATGTTTGGTTATTATGACCCCTGGTTTACCAATATGTACTGGTATAGCTTCAACCCCCATTTCTATGGCGCCAGTATTTATTTTGGTTACGGATGGCCTAGCTACTATTACGGATGGGGCATGGGTTTCCATCCATTCCATCCTTTCCCATCATATGGTTGGTGGGGTGCACATCATTTTGGATGGCATCACAGGCCTTACTGGCATCATAGCCCATTCTGGGGTGGTTATGGGCACTGGGGTGGTTATGGATATTATGGATACTACCCGGGTTTATACACCAGTACACAAACGTATGCCTGGGGTTCCAGAAGGCCTGACGGCACAAGTACAGGTATCGGAACACGTGAACCTGGTCGTTATGGCGATGCAGGCCAGACTATGAGCCAGGGAGGTCGCATTACCGGAGGTGAAACCCTTAAAACAGCAAACGATAATGCCAGGCCATCTTTGTCAGAAGCTAATCCTGCAGTTAAACAGGGAGGCCTGGAAGCACAGCAGCCACCGGCCAATGAACTTTCTGCTGCTCAACCCCAATCACAGGCGCCAGAAAGACAAAGACCTGATGCACGTGAAGGGACTGCGCAACCTGCAGACTACACCCCACAACGTACACCTCAGGATTTTGCAGCACCGGTAAGGCCGGAGCAAGCTCCTCGTTACAACAGGCCTCAAGAGGTTCAGCAGCAGGAAAAAGAAACGCAGACTGCAGAACCAGGGTCGCGTGTTGATAATTTAGGACCAGCAGTCAGGCCCTATACTCCGCCAAGCCAGCAACAGCCACGCTCCAACCAGGAGTACAGAAGGCCCGCTGGTGAGCAGCGCCCTGTAAACACAGCTACCGGTAGCGAAGCAAGGCCTCAGCAAAATCAACCGCAGAGGCCTCAGGCAACACCACAAAGGCCTGTTCAAACCAGGCCACAGGCAGCTCCGCAAAGGCCAACACAAAACAGGCCTCAGGCTACCCCGCAAAGGACGCCTCAAAGCAGGCCCCAGGCTGCTCCGCAAAGGGCTCCACAGCGTAGTCCTCAGGCAGCCCCTGCCAGGAGTCCTCAAAGAAGCCCGGCGGTCAGTAACCCTTCCAGAGGTTCGTCAGGCTCTTCGGGAGTGAGAAGTTCAAGTCCTCCAAGCAGGTCTTCAGGAAATACTTCTTCCGGCAGCAGATCTTCATCATCATCTTCCAATAGCCGGTCTTCCGGCAGACGATAGACTCTGAACAGAATGAATTTATTTCAAGAAAAGCCCCCACATACTTCCCTAAAGGGGGCTTTTTTTGAAAAAGCCAACGTAATCTGGCCGGCATTGAATCAGGTTTTATCTGATCAACATGAATGTCTTTTGCTCTAACCAATATTGACAACCCAAAAAAACAAACAAATGAAACGATTGCTTCTTCTCATATCGCTGGCAATAATTGCCTTTCAGGGTAACTCACAAAATGAGATTGATGCCCTGAGATATTCGCTGGTAAATCCCTCTGGAACAGCCAGATTTGTAAGTACTGGGGGTGCTTTTGGTGCCCTGGGAGGGGATTTTTCAACCTTAAGTGTAAACCCTGCAGGGATTGCCGTGTATAGGGGGAGTGAGTTTACCATTACTCCCAACCTCAACTTTACAAGGGTTCAGTCTGATTTTATGGGCACCCGTGAAGAAGATATCCAGTATGATTTTGCCCTGGGAAATATCGGGCTTGTATTTGCATTCAATGATCCCAATGAACTAAAGGAGTCAGGCTGGATGGGTTTTCAGCTCGGCTTTGGGCTCAATCAACTGGCTAATTTCAACAGCCGGCGGATTTATGAAGGATTCAACACAGAAAGCTCTCTCATGTCGGTTTTCCTTGAAAAAGCCAATGCAGAAACCAACTTTAACAGCTCCATGCCCCCGGAGAGTTTTCTTGATGATTTTACTACCGGGCTTGCCTGGGATGTATGGTTGCTGGGGCTGGATTCAATAGCCAACACCTATTTTATTGATATGCCCAATAACGTGTTGCAAAGGCGGCTCACCACCACCAGTGGATCAATCAGAGAGCTTACCATGTCAATGGGAGCCAACTACAGCAACCGTCTCTACCTGGGTGCCACGATAGGTATTCCTTTTCTCCGTTACAATGAAGAGTACACATTTACCGAAGAAAACTCACAAGGATTAGATACCGAGCTCAACTCCCTGGAGTTTGGTGAAACGCTGCAAACCACCGGTAACGGATTTAATTTTAAATTCGGGGCTATTTTCAGGGCTACAGATATGATACGGCTGGGAGCAGCAGTGCATACCCCAACCTTCTACAATCTTGAGGATTCCTGGAGAACACACATGAAATCAGACCTTGCAAGTTTCGGAAGACGCGATAAAAGATCCCCACGTCAGTTGTTTGAATATGAGCTGAATACCCCTCTGCGGATGATTGGCAGCCTGGGGCTGGTTTTTGGAACCGCTGGCCTGGTAAGCATTGATTACGAATATGCCGATTTCACCCAGATGCGCCTCAGAAGCAGCAGCGATCCGTTTTCAATTGAAAACCGCAGCATTAAAAATGATTTTCAACAACAACATAATTTGCGCATCGGAGGAGAGTACCGCTTCAATCCTATTGTGGTAAGAGGTGGTTTTGCCATGAATTCAAACCCCTACAAGTCTGAGATCACCAGCCTTGAGAAAACCACTATCAGCGCAGGGATAGGAATAAGGGAAAGGAATTACTTTGTAGATTTCGGTTATTTTATTACCCAATATTCTGAAGAATTTTTCCAGTATTACAGCTTTAACAGAACCCGAACCACCCCCGTAGAATACGATTTTACTCGCCAGGGATTTATGATGACCGTTGGCTTCAGATTCTAGGCAACCTTAACAACTCATTCAAAACAAGCAAAACAAAAAAGGGCTGCAATTGCAACCCTTTTTTTTGTTATTACGATATGTTCGTTTTACTAAAGCGTAGTTTCTTCAATGATCTCGGGATCAACAAGGATTCTCCCGCAATACTCGCACACGATGATCTTTTTGTTCAATCTGATATCAAGCTGACGCTGCGGGGGGATCTTATTGAAACAACCGCCACAGGCATCCCTTTCAACCGGCACAACAGCGAGTCCGTTGCGCGCATTGTCCCTGATCCTTTTATACGCCTGAAGCATCCTTTCATCAATCTTGCTCTTCTGCCCTTCTGATTTTTCCTTCAACTGCTCTTCTTCTTTCTGGGTTTCTTCAACAATATCTTTGAGTTCGCTGTTTTTAATTTCCAGGTCCTTTTTTCTCTCTTCCAGCTCCTGTGATGATACCTCAAGGATCTCTTTCTTGCTTTGGATGGAAACCTCAAATTCCTTGATCTTTTTCTCTGCCAGTTGAATCTCCAGGCTCTGATATTCTATTTCCTTGCTAAGGGAATCATATTCCCTGTTGTTTCTCACATTCATTTGCTGGGCTTCATACTTTTTCACCAACTCATGACTGTCTTTGATGCTGTTCTGCTTATGGGTAATTTCCATTTGCAGATCAGACATCTCCTGGTTGAATTTAGCAATACGGGTTTCCAGACCTTCAATCTCATCTTCAAGGTCTTGCACTTCGAGAGGAAGTTCACCGCGAATATTTCTGATTTTATCAATTTGTGCATCAATCAGCTGCAAGGTGTACAATGCTACCAGTTTCTTTCTAACCGCGGCTTCCAGGCTGTCTTCGCCTGTTTTATCCATTGCAGAGGTTGTGGTAAGAATTTCCGGTTCATCGACAACAGGCTCAACCTGTTTTTTTGTTTTTTCTTTTGCTTTGGCCATATAGCAACTCTAGTTTATTGATTTTCAATATCTAAAAATACCTGACAGGATTGGTACTCTGGTCCGAAATCAGGAGTGCAAAGTTAGTAAATTTTTTAGTAACTATCTCGTACAAAATTTCTTTTGTAAATTGTTCACTTTCATAATGTCCGACATCAGCCAGCAGCATCTGCCCTTTTACATCAAAAAAATCGTGATATTTCACATCTGCTGTAACAAATGCATCTGCCAAGGCATTCATTGCTTTCTCTCTGAGAAAACTTCCGCTGCCCCCGCACACTGCAACTGTTAGAATCTCTTTACCCAGAAAATCATTGTGCCTAATAAAAGGCACACCCAGCTCTTCTTTAAGCATATTGAGAAAATCGTTTTCATTCATGGGAGCTTTCAGTTTTCCGATCATCCCCATCCCCACTTTCTCATACGTGTTCTCAAGGGGATAAACATCATAGGCAACCTCCTCGTAAGGATGCGCTTTTATCATCGCCTTTACAACATCCTTCTGCAACCAGCCGGGCAAAATAGTCTCAATTCTTACCTCCTCTTCAAGGTGCACCTCCCCCTTATTTCCAACAAAGGGATTGGTATCTTCACCTCCCCTGAAGCTGCCTTTGCCCTGAAGATTGAAACTGCAGCAATCATAATCGCCAATCTGGCCTGCTCCGGCAAGAAAAATAGCATCTCTCACCTGATCAGCATGATCTGACGGACAAAACACAACCAGTTTTTTCAGCAACCCTTCTCTTTTGTCAAGAATATCCGGATTTTCAATGCCGATTTTGCGGGCAAGTATTTCATTTACTCCCTGCACAACACTATCGAGATTGGTATGAACAGAAACTATTGCCACATCATTCTTAATGGCATTAATCAATGCACGCTCGGTGTAATGCTTGCCGGTCAGTTTTTTTATTCCATTAAATATCAGAGGATGATGCGAGATGATCAGGTCACACTTTTTACTAATGGCTTCTTCCACAATTTCTTCCGTTACGTCAATGCATACCAGCCCTCTTTTTACATCTTTGTCAGGCTCACCATATTGTATTCCTGAGTTATCATAGCTCTCCTGCAGGTTAAAAGGTGCCAGCTCATGAAATGCATTTACGATCTCTTTTAGCTTCATAAATTTGGGTTTTTGTTAGGTAAAGCGAAATTAAGAAAAAATGCCCAATGGTGAATTGCCAGGAACATAGTTATGAGAAGTTGAAAAGTTTTTTGGATACATAGAATCTTTGAATCATTCTACTCTTAGGGATGATTTTTAGATTAAACAATGCCAAAAATACACCTAATCAAAACCAGAGTTGATAAATATCATGTACCATACTAAATATTAGCAATTTACGTTTGGTCAGGTTCTTTTCATTTTATAATTTTGGAATATGATTATTATACGAATTCTGCTCTTCCCCATTTCTCTGCTTTATGGTTTTATCACATGGTTAAGAAATAAACTTTTTGACTGGAGGATATTACCGTCCAAAGCATTTGACCATCCCCTGATAGGGGTTGGAAACCTCAGTACCGGGGGGACAGGGAAAACACCACATGTTGAATACCTGGTAACTTTGCTAAAGAAAAGCTATAAAGTGGCTGTACTCAGCAGGGGTTATAAAAGAAGAAGCAAGGGTTTTCAGGTTGCCTCAAAACAGTCTACGGTAAGGCAAATAGGCGATGAGCCATTACAGATCTATCTGAAACATCCTGAAGCGCTGGTTGCTGTGCATGCAAACCGCAGAAAAGGTGTGCAAAAGATCCTGAATGATTATCCAAAGAACGAAGTGATTTTGCTGGATGATGTATTTCAGCATCGCTATGTAAAACCCGGGCTGAATATTCTCCTTACCGATTATCATAAGATTTTTACAAAAAACTATTTGTTGCCCACCGGAAATCTAAGGGAGTTCAGAGGCGGGGCTTCAAGGGCTGATGCACTGGTGATCACCAAAACCCCATCGGTGTTTTCTCCTTTGGACCGCAAACTCATACTAAAAGACCTTGCAAAATACGACATCGGCAAAATCTTTTTTTCTTACATAAAGTATGGGGAATGGGTACCCTTGTCGCCCATTGCCAGGGAGCGGAATATGCAAAATGCAAAAACAATTTTCCTTGTTACGGGAATTGCCAACCCAACACCCCTTGGAGAATACCTTAAAAGGCTATGTCTTGATTTAAAAATATTCAAATACCCTGATCATCATCAGTTTACCGAAAAAGAAATTGCATCCCTTATCGAGCAATACCATGAAACCTACAGCGGAAGTAAAGCCATTATAACTACCGAGAAGGATAGTATGAGACTCAGGAAGCCTGAATTATCAAGGCTAATTGAAAATTTGCCGGTTTATTATGTCCCCATTGAGGTTGATTTTCACCAGAAAGACAAAGAGGAGTTCAATCAAATGGTTCATGATTATATGAATGAAGCCCGCAAGAGCACCAAAGCTCAAAATAAGAAAAAAAAATAGTACCGATTGCCCGATAAGATTACCCCTTTCTCAGATTCCCATTTTTTTCATCTTTTTCCAGAGGGCAACCCTGCTGATGCCAAGGAATTCGGCTGTTTTGCTCTGGTTAAAATCGTGCATCTCAAGAACACCCATTAGTTGTTCTTTGGATATTTTCAGCCTTCCTCCTTTTTTATGCCTGAATATCTCTGCATAATATACGGATGCAGCCAGGTTCTGTCCACTGGCTTGCCGGGCAGAGGATGTATCCGAATGATTATTTTCAATGATTTCACGAGGCAGATCCTGAAGTTCAATAATATTGCCACTCACCAGCACAAAGGCATGCTCAATGGCATTCTGCAACTCCCTGATATTCCCTGGCCAGGGATATTCCATCATCACTTTCACTGCTTCACGGCTCAACCCTTTAACAGCCCGGCCTGTGGAGTCATTGAATTTTTCAATAAAGAAATCCGAAAGCATGGGGATATCCAGGTGTCTCTCACGCAATGGAGGCATTTCGATATTAAATACATTGAGCCGGTAAAAAAGATCTTCCCTGAACAGGTCTTTCTTTATCTGTTCGCGCAGGTTTTTATTGGTGGCCGAAACAATGCGCATATCAACTTTGATGGGCTTATTATCCCCGATCCTTTCAATAGTCTTTTCCTGGATCACTCTAAGCAACTTCACCTGAATCGTCTGGCTGATCTCCCCGATCTCATCCAGAAAAATGGTCCCCCCGTTGGCCAGTTCAAATTTTCCCGGTTTATCTTTGTAGGCCCCGGTAAAGGCTCCTTTTACATGGCCGAATAGCTCGCTCTCCAGCAATGTTTCAGGAAAAGCGGCACAGTTCACCTTAATAATTGGGTTGTTTTTCCGGTGTGATAGTTCGTGTATGGCATCTGCAACCAGCTCCTTGCCTGTTCCGCTTTCGCCCTGGATCAACACATTCACTTCTGAATCGGCGGCCAGGCTTATCATCCTGTAAATATCAAGTATCTTTTGATCATTGCCAATGATCTTTTTTCGCAACGTATATTCTGATCTGCCAAAGGTCCCGGGAGAATGGGTAATGCAATCCATCTCATCCGATATATCGGTGATATTAAACAGGTACAACTCTTTGCCCTTGTTTTCACGCAGTGCATTTACCGAAAAATAAACCAGTTTCTCCTGTTTGCCTCCTTTTACTACGAGGGTTTTGTGAAAAGTTCTTTTGCCGGAGTCAACCATGGATCTCATGCAGTTATCCATATCAAACCTGCGCATATCTGTGGTGTAAAAAGTATGTTCCTTCAGATTGGTTGATTTTTTATCAGCAGAAAGCGAGAAAATTTGCTGGGCAGCAAAATCATTAATAAACTCAATGTTGAGCTCTTTATCTGTAATAACAAGGCCGCAGGGTAGGGAGCGGGCCAGGGACTTAAAATCAGTAAACATATCACCTGGATAAAGTTAACAATGGTTAGCAAAGTTAGCATTTTTATGCTAACAAAACTGTTAACAAACCTGTTAACCAGGAAAAACAACAAATCGCTTATATTGCTGATATAGTGCATATTGCAATTTATGGCACAAATATAGAATACTTACAGGCGAAAGCACAATAATCAAAAAAGAAATTCAATCATAGTGTAAATATTTAAAAATTATCAATCATGACTAAATCAAGCATTTTATTCGTACTCGGTGGATTAGTAGCAGGAATTTTACTTACCTCATTGCTGGCATACAAAGCAGCTCCCGGCATGATGCTTAAGGAGGCAGAAAGCAAATACTCCTTTGAGAGATCAGTAGAAGTATTTGAGCAAACGGCCAAAGACATGGGCTGGAAGATCCCCACGGTTCACGACATGAAAGAAACCATGCGGGTAAACGGATACCAGGTAAACAGCATGAAAGTTTTTGAACTTTGCCATCCTGATCATGCCTACGAAATTCTGAAACTGGATGAGGAGAGAATCGTTTCAAACATGATGCCCTGCCGTGTGTCTATTTACGAGAAATCAGACGGAAAAACCTACATTTCATGGATGAACACCTCCATGATGGGGAATATGATGGGTGGAGTAATTGCAGATGTAATGGGAATAGCTTCAGCAGAAAGTGAAAAAATGATCCAATCAATCAAGAAATAAAAAGTACAGTAATTATCTTTGATTGGTGCTTATTTGAAGGAGGCCGGGAAGTTCCGGCCTCTTTTTTTATTGTTTTCTGATCAATAACCAGGTATCTTCATGCTCTTTAAAATCAGACCTTATCTGCATGATTATTGACCGGGCATCATTTTCGCGCTCAAAAGAACCCACAGAAATACGATGCAGCCCTGTTTCACTAAGCAGTATCACAGGCTCAAGTCCCTTTACATACAACGTTTCCATGAATCTTTGTGCATTGTCTTTCTGGCGAAAACTTCCGATTATAACAAAATACGTATAATCATCGTGCATGCTCTTGTCAAAGTCACTGGTAAAAGTGAAATGTTCTTCCAGCGACATGATCCCGGTATCAGCATCAACTTCCACAACTGTTTCGGTTTCTTTTTCAATTGCCGGCCTTTCAAATTCGGGCCTCTCAACGGCTGCCATTCTGTTTGTTCTACAACCGGCCAACACTACCAGTATTGCCAGGATCAAAACCAGTTTTATTTTCATTTGTTCTTCAGTTTTTATTATTACACACCAAAAATTACCTGTCAAATCATTAAAAGCATTGCGAATTTAATGGTTTTTCAGATAAGATAAACGAATTATTGTATATTCAAGTATTAAAAGAGCCCCTACCCTATCATTTTTTTTATCATCTGACTTGTGTCCAAAGCTTTACTGAAAGGAACTACCCTGTAAGTAGCCTTTTGGCCTGATTTAAGGGATATAGAGTCTTCGGGCAACAGGTCTTTGTTTTTTGAAAAACGATCGTCTGTCATCATCTCCCAGGTAGCCCCACCTGTAAGAAAAACCGGGAATTTATCCTGTTTCAGATAATCAAGAAAAGAAGTACCATCGGGGATATAGTACAATGTGCGCAAATAAAAGTCTTTCTGTATTTCACCAGGTTTCACGGAATTGGAATAGGGACCCAGAATATCAAATTCGTACCTGGGATGGCACAGTGCAAAGGATATTTTATTACGGGGAAAAGAGGACCGTACCTCAATACGTTTACCGGTTGTTGTAATGATCAGATCTGTTTGTGTGGCTGCAGTTTCAAACTCTGCATAATCGGCCAGCAATATGCCAGCCATTGAATTGATATATTTTTTCCAGCAAAACTCTGCCAGCAAACCGGCTGCTGCATTGGCAAGCAGCCTTTGAAATTTTCTTTGCTCAGAAGGATTATTGGCTGCACCGGGATTTACACTTTGTGCAAGCCTGGAGGCACTTTTCAATAGTTTTTCAATAAATTTTGCATGGTTTTCATTGGTATTGGCAAAAAACCTGGTGTAGGAAAAAGTAAATGGTTCTATCCTCCTGGAATTCTCTAACCCATTCTCTTCTCTGCAATTGGTGGTATGATGATAAAAACTGAGCTCCATAAAATTCTCTGTCTGGTAAATACCGGTAAATCACCCCCCAGGAAAGGAGACATTCTCAAGCCTGAATACCTGGTAACCCAGATCGACCTGAGCTGATTCTCCTTTGAGCTTATCTACAACCCTATTGATTCTCTCCTTCCCTATCTGGCAGATATTCTCATATCCTTCTTTTCTTGCATGGCTTTTGGGATGTGTATCTTCTGGAATTTGTACCAGAATAAAACTTCTCTCGCCACCATCCTGCACATTCAATTCCATAACAGCATGGGCCGTGGTAGATGATCCGGCGAAAAAATCCAGGATAATCCCCTCACTTTTACAGGCAGTATTGATAAGAGTTTTAATTACCTCTACATTTTTGGGAAAATCAAACAACCCCTTGCTTGTTTCGTCAGATTTTGAGACAAGCAGATCGGTCCAGTTTGAACTTCTGAGTATGCCTGATGAGGGGGCAATCCAGTTTTCTACCCCTTTGTTTTTTCCTTTTCCGTTGGGATTGCGACGAATGAATTTTTTAGTCATTCCGGTATGGATCCAGTATTCTTCCAGCGACATCTGTGATGAGAAATGTTCAAGGTACTCTTTGTAATTATTTACCGCCTCCAGGGCCGTTTCCTGTTTCCATTTCCATTGTCCAGTTTCCGGGGTAAATCCCAGTAAGTCATAGCGCATGGTAGGTCTGTCGGCATCATTCCAGAAACCTTTCCAATAGCCGGTGGCCGATCGCTTTTGTGAAGGCTCCCGGAATACGGGCTGAAATTCAAAGGCTTCTGACTTTGCATAGCAGAGAATGTACTCAAACCCCACATTGAATGTTTTGAGCCCATTGGCCATAAACTGGCGGTTGAGGTTCTTGTCGTAGCGTCGCACAGCAAAGGTATTTCGTAGATTTGATGCACCAAATATCTCATCACAGATCACTCTCAGATGATGCAACTCATGGTCATCAATGGAGATGAAAATTGCTCCGTCGCGGGCAAGCAACTGGCGCGCCAGCATCAGCCTGGGATACATCATGGAAAGCCATATTGAATGATTGCGGGATGAAAGGGCATTTTCATCCGCTGCTGATTCCCCCGGGCCCGACTTATGCGTCCCCTTATTATGGATATCTCTGAATTTATCATTGTAAACAAAATCATTGCCCGTATTATACGGAGGGTCAATGTAAATCATCTTAATCTTGCCTGAATATTTATCCTGGAGTACTTTCAGGGCTTCAAGGTTATCCCCTTCAATATAAAGATTCCGGGTGTCATTGAAATGCAGGCTTTCCTCCTCTACCGGCACCAGGTTTTGTGTGGCAGGCTCCCTGGCCGACTTTATGGCAGCTTCTTTTCCAGGCCATTCAAACCGGAACCGTTCTTTATGCCTTTCTGCTGTTTCTGCAAAATTATCCAAACTATCTGTTTTTACAGGTTTCATTTTTTAGTAAAATTAACCTATTTTTGTTTGTAATTCAAACGGAAAACAAACCAAAGGACCAATGATCTTCCTGTTAAGATCATTCCATAGCCCCGGAAATTGATAACAGCAAACCAGTTTGCTTGATTTAAAGCATTGACAATGGATCAACTCAATTCGACAATAGATTTTTTAAAACTCGTGATCATCACCACCTTTAGCCAACTCATATGGTTACTGGGTCTGCTGTTTGTATTCGGCCTGATTCTTTATATACTGGCCCGTTTTACCAGGCTTACCTATGTAAAATCGGCCGGACGCAAGCTCGATGTGATCGTAACAGGATGGATAGGTACCCCGGTACATGAGCTTGGGCATGCGGTATTTTGCATACTTTTCCGCCACCGGATCCTTGAAATGCGTCTTTACACCCCCAATTCCACCGATGGCACCCTGGGTTATGTAAACCATGCCTACAACCCTGGCAGCACCTACCAGCGGATTGGAAATTTTTTCATTGGTGTGGGGCCCATCATTTTCGGAGCAGTGGTATTGTATGCAGCTCTGTATTATCTTGTCCCGGAAAAGGATGCTGTTTTTTCGGGGATCGAAGCCCAAAGCAGCATGCTTGTAGCAGGTGTGCAAGGCAACTTTTCAGGGATCTTTGAATCGCTTTGGGATACCACCACAACCACTTTATCGGCCATGTTCAGCCGTGCCAATTTCAGTGATTATCGTTTCTGGATCTTTCTCTATCTGGCCATGTGTATTTCCTCGCACATGGAGTTGAGCCCGCCTGATATCAGGGGTGCCAAAAGCGGACTGATATCGCTGATCATCTTTCTCCTGTTTTTTAACCTGTTCATTATGGGGATGGATGCCATGGGGCTCAGTGGTTTATTTGGCAGCTTGTGGAAGTATATTCAGATTGAAACCTATACGGCAAGTATAAACAGGATTGTAGGAATGTTTGGAGCGTTATTCGTTTTTGCAACGATTATTTCGGCACTTAACTTTGCTGCATCGTATACTCTGTTAACCATTTACAACCTGGTAAGGGGCAGGGGCCTGATCAATCCTGTCTGGTACTAACAGCCGGAGGATCATATTATTTCAGGACATTCCAATAAGTTCAGCCAGTTTACCTGTCAGTTCTTTTCTGGAAAACTGGATTACAGCATCTTTATCGGGAACACTCATTTGCTCACCATTCATGCTCCGGGCAATAAAGCGACCCATATTATCAGCATCGTTATAATCAAACATTGTCCCACATTGGGTTGCCTGCAGGATCTTTGCAGCTTCTCCGTTCAACGGGCCAATTCCCATTACAGGTCTTTGCGATGCAAGATACTCAAACAGCTTGCCCGTAAGGATCCCCTCATTGTTTTCAATACGGGGGATCACCAGCAAAAGCATGCTGGCCTGCTGCATCTCACGTATAGCCCGGGAGTGATCAACATGCCCCAGCCTGATCAACCGGTTGCCCAGCAGGTTTTCAAGTTTCTCACTCCAAAGTGGGCAGATACTCCCGGCAATCCTCAAGCGCACCTGCTGATGATCCGGCAGCCCTTCAATAGCTTTAATCAGGCCATCAAGATAGTAGCTCTCTGAGAGGGTGCCGGTATAGGTTATGGTAAAGTCGCTGTACTCTTTTTCGGGAACAGGATCACTGAAATCTTCGTGATCAAATCCATTGGTAATGACCTGAATTTTCTTTCTGCTCTCCTTGCTTATTTTCGAGTTAAAAAGCTCTGCCAGGGCACTACTGACAGTTACCAGCATATCGGCATGATGAAGCACATCTGCCTCCATCTTCGCATCCCGCTTCCTGGCAAAAGGCAGATGGAGCATTTTGCTGTAATAAAAGATATCGGTCCATGGATCTCTCAGGTCGGCGATCCAGTTCAGATGTGGGTATTTCTTTTTGAGCATCAGACCTGCCAGCTGGGTAGAGTGAGGTGGGCTGGTGGTGATCAGCGTTTTTATCCGGTATTTTTTCAAAAGCTTTTCGGCAGCACTGATTGCGAATGGATTCCACCCTTTACGAGCATCGGGAATAAAGAAATTTCCCCTGATAAATCGTGAGAGTGCTGATCCGGGACCCTGACCTTCTTCATTGGCAAATCCTGAATGGGGAACCTGCTTTTTTCCAAAGATCTTTTTATACAACGCATAAGGCTCCCTGGTGGACGTTTTAACAATCTCAATCCCGGATAATACGTCATCGTTCAACCCGGTATCTACAACCGGATAGGTTGCCAGGTGGGGGTCAACAGTGATCACAACGGGATCATAACCGTATTCAGGGAGGTATTTTACGAATTTAAGCCACCGCTGAACACCGGGCCCACCACTGGGCGGCCAGTAATAGGTAAGTATCAGGACTTTCTCCATGCTTTCAACTTCAAAAACACAAACCCGGCCATGGAAAGCACAAGCAGCGCACTGAAAGCGAAGGAGATCCTTTCTCCCAGGAAGAAAGATCGGGGTTCAAAGCGGAATTCTATTTCGTTTTCCCCTTCCGGAACGATCATCCCGCGAAGAATATAATTGGCCCGGAAATGATCGGCCTCTTCCCCGTTAACGAATACTTTCCATCCATGAGGATAGTAAACCTCTGAAAACAATGCCAGACGCGGCCCGGAGGTGCGGGATGTATATATCAATTTGTTGGGCTGATAATGGATCAGCTCAATATGGTCCGTGCTTTCGGGCGCGGGAGGTTCCGTTTCAATATAGTGGGAGAAGCGCTGATCAACCAGAGCAGTATATCCCGGGTCAATCTCATAGAGCTCGAGGATCTCCTCATTGGCATTCTCTACCCACTGGAGCTCGCTGGCAAACCAGGCATTTCCCAATGCATCGTCATTAAAGCTGGCAGCAGGCTGCCTGTCAGGCCCCGGTACGATAAAGTAGCGGGTATTGAGCATGTGCAGCACATCCATGTTGCCCTGGGTAATATGGTAATCGATCAGCTCCTGGTACCGCTGAAGCTTAGCCCCATGATACCCTCCTATGGAGCGATGGAACCAGCTTGTGGAAGTTTCATTAAAACTGCTAACGGTAACATTGTAAACACGAAAGTGCAGATCGTTATCCTGCAGGATCTGCCTGTTGGCCTGGGTGGGCTGAAACGGATTCTCTACCTGTCGCCTGGGCACAAATCCTGAGCTGTCAAAATAGCGGCGATTTACAGGCCACATATCAAACACCAGCAACAGGGCAAGAACCACCACAAAGGCGGCATTCTTAAGCTTACCGGCTGCAAAGAACAGCAATACCGCTGCCGTTGCCATCGCAAACCCAAAGCTTCTGATGGCATCTGTTTGTAAAAGGGCAACCCTGGCATTCACAAGATTTTGCTCAACCATCCTTACTGTAGAGGCCTGAGCCGGGTCTTCCGCAATCCATTCAGAGAACATGTTTACCTCATTGGAGTTGATGAATGAAAAGAAGGCCCGGGGGAACAGGTACAAAATAAGGGATACCCCTGCTGTAAACGCAAGTGCTGTGAGAATGGCCGGATGCTTTAGATGAATTTTTACTTTCCCGGTAAACACCTGGTGCAATCCCAGGAATGCCAGCGCAGGGATCACCAGTTCGGCAATCACCAAAGTCATGGAGACAGCCCTGAACTTGTTGTAGCCGGGCACATAGTCTATAAAAAAGTCGGTGAGGGGCATAAAGTTACGGCCCCATGAAAGCATAATCGCAAGAATCGCTGCTGTGAGAAATCCCCACTTGAGGGGTCCTTTCAAAAAGAACAGCGACATGAAAAACAGGAAAAGCACCACAGCGCCCACATAAACAGGGCCGGAGGTGAATGGCTGCTCACCCCAGTACTGGCTGGCCTGTCCTACATTTCTTCTGAGTGCGGGCTCCACCGCATTGAGCGCTGTCTGGTTTTCACTGATCTGAGCCGATGCTCCACCTTTTAAATTGGGCACCAGTAATGTTAATGTTTCCATTTTTCCATAACTCCATGCAGTGATGTATTCACGGCTTAGTCCTGAGGCATGCTGCTCTTCTCCGATGGTAAGCTCAGATCCGCCGCGCATAGTCTCCGAGGTGTATTCATAGGTGCCCCAGAAACCACTCATATTAACCCCAACAGCTACAATTGCCGCTGCCACAAGGATACCTGATGCCCTGATAAAGTTGGGTAATTGCTTGTTCTTGATCTGATCTGCCAGTTCAAAAATGCCGTAAAACACCACCAGGATCAGCAGGTAATAGGTGATCTGAAGGTGATTGGAGAATAACTGCAAAGCCAGAAAAAGGGCAAAAAGGATCGCTCCAGGAATATAGTTCCCTCTGAAAGTGTAAATAATAGATGCCAGAATGGGTGCCATGTAGGCAATGGCAAGGGCTTTGGCATTGTGCCCTGCCTCAATGATGATAAAGTGATAAGATGAAAAAGCGAACCCCAGCGCCCCAAGGAATGCTATCCAGGGATTGACTTTGAGCATGAGCAGAAATATGAAAAACCCGGCAAAATACAAAAAGATCATATCGGCCGGACGTGGCAACCCCAACGTAAACAGGTTGTGAAAGAACCGGGCAACATTGTTGCTGTAAATCACTGAGATCTGGAATGCCGGCATGCCTCCAAACATAGAGTTTGTCCATAGTGCCTCTTCCCCTGTTTCTGCCCTGAAATCCTTTATTTCTTTAGCCATGCCTTCAAACTTCACAATATCGGGCTGAAGAAGCCGCTTCCCCTGCAATACCGGATATACATAAGCCAGGCTTAATATGATAAAAATAAGAACGGCACCTACGTATGGTGTTGCCTTTTTCCAGTCGATGTTTTCAATGATATTCTTCATCTTTTTCCTAAGGATTTATTTTTCGTTTTTATCTTTTTGGGTTTTGTCTTTCTTGTCTTCTTTAATTTCTTCATAATCCACATACTCGCCTATCTGGCTGCCGGTTTTGGTTTCTGTTTGATGTACATTTCCCCAGAATCTGGTTTGTGCCTTCTTCTTTTTTTGTTTCGAAGGGTCAGCATGGGGGTGATGCTGATAAAATCTTCGCTTGACCCGCTTCACATACCAGCGAACAAAAACAGGAAAAATGTACATTACCAGAAATCTGAATATCAAATAAATGAGAAGAAATATTGCAACCAGACGAATAAGGCCCATAAGAATTATATTGAAAATTTTAGCATAGCAAAAGTAACAAAAACATTCGTAATGAAGTTGCCTGCAGCACAAGGTATGAGTACATCATCCTATTTTGTATTTTAGCGTGCATTTTTTACCTTTATGCCATCAGCACTTAGCTATGAAAGCATGCCATCAGACATCCTGAAAACACCCATAGAATTTTTAAAGGGGGTGGGTCCTCAAAAGGCAGAATTACTGAAAAAAGAGCTTCAGATCTTCTGTTTTGAAGACCTGCTGCATTTCTATCCCTTTCGTTATATTGACAAAAGCAGGTTTTACCATATCAGGGAGATCACCGAAGATATGCCCTACGTGCAGATAAAAGGCTACATCAGCAACCTGCAGACATACGGGCATAAAAGAACCACACGGATGACGGCCCTGCTCACCGACGAGACAGGCCAGACCCTGGAGCTTATCTGGTTCAACGGGTTCCGGTTTATTAAAGAAATGCTTAAGCCAGGGGTTGAATACATCGTGTTTGGCAAGCCCACCCTCTACGGACGAAAATTTAACATTGCACACCCTGAAATTGAAGCGGCCGGCACGGGTGCCATTACACAACAGTCGACTATGCATCCGGCTTACAGTTCAACAGAAAAGCTAAAAACCAGGGGGCTCGACAGCAAGGGGATCAACCGGTTGCTGCGAAACCTTATTCCCCAGGTAAAAGACTATGTCAATGAAACGCTGCCCGAATATCTCAGGGAAGAATTAAAACTGCCCACGCTAAGGCAATCGCTTATCAATATCCATTTCCCTGAGAGCGCGGCAACTCTTTCGCGTGCAAGGGCAAGGCTCAAGTTTGAAGAGCTTTTTTACATTCAGCTTGAATTGCTGAAACTGAAGCATGTTCGTACTTCGGAGTCAAAGGGGCATATTTTCAAAACCGTGGGAGCGTATTTTAATAATTTTTACCACAACTATCTCTCCTTTGAATTAACCAGCGCCCAGAAACGGGTGATCAAAGAGATCCGCACAGACACCCTTGGGGGAAAACAGATGAACCGGCTATTACAGGGCGATGTGGGCAGCGGAAAAACCATTGTGGCATTGATGACCATGCTCATTGCCATCGACAATGGTTTTCAGGCCTGCTTGATGGCACCCACCGAAGTGCTTGCCAATCAGCACTATGAATCTCTGTCGGAGATGCTGAAGAAAATGAATCTGAATGTGAGCCTGCTCACCGGCTCCACAAGAAAAGCACAACGAAACACTATCCATAAGATGCTCAGGGAGGGAGAGCTGCATATCCTCATTGGTACGCATGCCCTTATTGAGGATACGGTGATCTTTCATAATCTGGGAATGGTAGTCATTGACGAGCAGCATCGCTTTGGGGTAGCCCAGCGAGCCAGGCTATGGAAAAAGAATATCATTTCTCCCCATGTTCTGGTAATGACGGCAACACCCATTCCCCGCACCCTGGCCATGACCCTGTATGGCGACCTTGACGTATCAGTGATCGATGAGTTGCCTCCTGGCCGCAAGCCCATAAAAACCATCCACCAATACGACACCAATCGGCTAAAGGTATTTGGTTTTATGCGTGACCAGATAAAGCAGGGCCGCCAGATTTATGTGGTATACCCCATTATCAGGGAATCGGAAAAACTGGATCTGAAGGACCTTCAGGATGGATATGAAAGTATCGTGCGTGCCTTCCCGCTTCCTGAATTTGCCGTAAGCATTGTTCATGGGCAGATGAAACCGGCTGACAAGGATTATGAAATGCAACGGTTTGTGAGAGGGGAAACTCAGATCATGGTTGCCACCACAGTGATTGAGGTGGGCATCAATGTTCCCAATGCGAGTGTAATGGTTATCGAGAGTGCGCAGCGGTTTGGTTTGTCGCAGCTGCACCAGCTCAGGGGAAGAGTAGGCAGGGGTGCAGATCAGTCGTGGTGCGTTCTTATGACAGACTTTAAGCTCTCTGCAGATGCCAAAAAACGGATTGAAACCATGGTGAGGACCAATGATGGATTTGAAATTGCAGAAACTGATATGAAACTCAGAGGCCCCGGAGATATTCACGGCACCCAGCAGAGTGGAATTCTTGATCTTAAGATTGCCAACATTATTCAGGATGAGAAAATTCTGAAGTATGCACGGGGAAAGGCGGCCGATATCCTGGAAAAAGACCCTGAACTGCGATTGCCTGAAAATCATATCATTGCTTCAACCCTGAGAGCAAAGCGCAAATCAAAGGTAACCTGGAGTAAGATCAGCTGAATCCATAAGATCAGCTGAATCCAAGAAAAAAGGCAGCTTCCTTTATCAGAAAGCTGCCTTTTCCTATAATTTCTTTTTTCTAAATTGTCTTGCTAGTTAAGAACAAATCGGATGGGCAGGTTAAACTGTACCCTAACCGCCTGGCCTCTCTGACGTCCGGGAGTCCATGCGGGCATGTTTCTTACAACCCTGATGGCTTCTTCATCCAAACCACCACCAACACCTCTCAATACCCTAACGTCTGTAATGCTTCCATCGCGCTCAACAACAAAAGTCACAAACACGGTACCCTGAATTCCGGCCTCACGAGCCATGGTAGGATACCTCAGGTTTGACTGGAGGTATTGCATCAAAGCAGCCTGACCACCGGGAAATTCGGGATCATCTTCCACAATGGTAAAGATCTGTTCTTCTTCAATCTCTTCTTCTTCCACGATAATTGGAGTAAACTCCTGCACCTCTGTGAATACGGTAGCTTCGGTGTCGATCATGAACTCTTCATCAATCTCAACATCATCGTCAACGATAATCAGCTCGGTGGAAGGCTCCGGTGGAGGCGGAGGAGGGGGAGTTTCCTGGCGTGTGATCGGAATATCTTCCTCTTCAATGATCTCGATATCCAATACGCCCAGATCGATGATCTGTCTTTCATATTGCTTGTACTCAAAACCCATCCATACCAAAACCAAAGCAACGATAAGTCCTGCCTGCAGGAATATCCGCTTCTTGTTTTCAAGATCGGCTTTTGGTGTTTTTTTAATTTCCATAGGATTCTTTTATTTTGATTGTCAAAGAGTTAATCTTATTTTGTTAAATATCTTCGGGTTTGCTAATATACGAATTTTTTAACTTCCAAGGGTGCACCTCTATCTTTTCCAGAAAAAACTTAACAGGCTTATCCGGTGCAAATATATCATCAGTCCTGTTAAAGATCCTGCCAGATTGGCTAAAATGTCCCAGAAATCTCCATGCCTTCCGGGTACATAATTATGTTGCAGCCACTCGGTTCCTGTACTATATATAACGCAAATGGCAATAGTAATAGTATAAATGTTTCTTTGAATCCCTTTTACTTCTTGCTTATCAATACCAAAGGCAAGCAAAAAGGCAAATACCATGAAGATAGAAACGTGAACGAATTTATCAAAATGCGGAAGCTGCAACAAAGGTGTCTTGGGTATGCTGCTTCCGGGCAGACTTATTATCCAAAAGATCAGTAATGACCAGATCAATGCCGGAATCAGATACCTTGGATTCATTTTTTGCAATTAGGGTTGGCCGGCTGTGGAGAAACCTCTTTCACAACAATGCCAGCCTTTACAACAATTCTTTGTACGCTTCAGCAGTCAACAGATTGTCAACCTCAGAGGCATCAGATAGTTTAATTTTTACAATCCAGCCATCGCCATAAGGGTCTTTGTTGGCAATTTCCGGGTTGCTTTCCAGCTCTTCGTTAAACTCCAGAACCTCACCAGAAACCGGCATAAAAAGATCAGATACCGTTTTTACAGCTTCAATGGTACCAAAGGTTTCCTCCTGTTCCAGTGTTTCTCCCACCGTATTAACTTCAATGTAAACAATATCACCCAGCTCATTCTGAGCATAGTCAGTAATACCAACGATAGCAGTATCGCCTTCTACTTTGATCCATTCGTGATCTTTGGTGTACTTTAAATTGTCGGGAATATTCATGTTGATGTTTTTTTGAAAGTGTTTATTGATGTTTTCTTAATGGGCCAAAAATACAACCTTTTTCCAAACAAAAAACAATGAAAACAAAAATCTATGAATCATGAAAATGGACAAGATGACTTAAGAGAAGAGGATAAAACCGATATACAAAAGCAGCTTCAGAATCAGAACTGAATTTTGCACAAGCTATTCCGGATCTATTAAAGAAACCATTTATCTTTGACTGAAGAATAAATGTAAACATAGCCAGCTGGAAAAGGGCAACAAGAATGATCAAAGATCTTTAACCTGAATTATTCACAAAACAATATGGTCAACAGATCCCGGTCAATATCAAAACACGGGATTCAGAAACATTATGGATGGCATAATCAAATCAATAAACCAGGATTTCGGACAGATGGAATGGTTGTTGATTAACAACCATACAAAAAGTAATACAATAATAATCCAACAATAAATTATTACCCATGAAGAAAGCAACAATCTCCGGCATAGTTGCCGCCCTTTTTATCATATTCTCTTGCTCGGGCAAACGCACCGTTGCTGAACACGACCCTTCAGGATCGGGAGATGGAAAACCCACAGGTGTAGTACAAATGGATCCGGGTACAAATCATGAGAATGTTATGAAAATGCTGAAAAATATGAACGACCTCTCACTGGGTCTTTACAAAAAATTAAGCAGTGAAAATGCTGATCAAAACCTGGCCTTTTCGCCTGCTTCCCTCAACATGGCAATGGCCATAGTGTATTCCGGGGCCAGGGGCAATACAAAACAACAAATGAGCAATGTTTTTGGATTCGACCAGGATCATGACACGTTTCACCCACTGTACCATGCCTACATGACGGAGATCCTCAACATTGGAAAGGATACCCTTACCGATTTCAATCTTGCCAACAGGGTGTTTCTTGAGCAAAGTTACCCGGTACTGGATGAGTTTGTTGACCAGGTAATGAACTGGCATGGCGGAGCTTTTGAAAAAACTGATTTCCGCAATTTTCCCCTCCAGGCTGAGAACCGGATCAACAGCTGGGTAGAAGAACAAACCCGCAACCGGATCAGGGATCTTATTCCAACAGGATCACTGGATGATCTAACCAGGCTGGTACTTGTCAATGCACTTTACATCAAATCAGACTGGAAATATCCTTTCAATAAGGAGCTTACCCGTGAAAAGGATTTCAGACTCCCTTCAGGCGCTACCATGCGCACTGATTTCATGAACCAGCGCAAAGAAGGGATCCCTTGGTTTGAGAATGAAGATTTTATTGCCATTGAGCTTCCTTATACCACACCCGATCTGTCGTTGCTGATGATACGCCCAAACAGGGAGGTAGTGGAAAACATCAGCAATTATGTGCCTGATGGAGAAACCTACCGGCACATTATTGAAAACCTGCGAAATGAGGAAGTGATCATAGAGATTCCCAGCTATAAAATTGAATCGACGTTTTCGCTGGTTGAACCGCTCAGGAATGCCGGCCTTACAGATGCATTTGATTTCCATGCCGATCTTTCAGGGATAAGCGGTGAGAGGGATCTGGAGATCAGCGATATCCTGCAAAAAGTATTCTTTGAGATAGACGAGGAAGGTTCTGAAGCTGCGGCAGCAACAGCCATAGTAATCGTTACCACCTCGGTTGCATTTGATCCTGAACCTAAGCTGCCCAAGCGATTTAATGCTGACAGGCCTTTCCTTTTTATTTTGAAGGAAAACAGATTTCAGACACCATTATTTATTGGTCAGTTTACAGGGAATGAATAGCCTGGTAAAATGCGCAATATTAAGGAGAGAACCTTATTAGCAGAAGAAAAAAGCAAGAAGGAAACTACTGGCATGTAGTTTACTTTTTTTCCTCCATTCCTTTTGCCTCGTTCCAGAATACATCCATTTCATCAAGCGACATTTTATGCATGTCTCTGTTGGCTGCATTGGTCTTCTCTTCCAGGTAGTTGAATCTTCTGATGAATTTCTTGTTGGTACGCTCAAGAGCATTTTCAGGGTTAACGTCAATGAACCGGGCATAATTGATAAGGGCAAAAAGCAGATCCCCAAATTCTTCCTCGATCTTTTGGGGCGAGGCCTGCTTTTCCACCTCCTGCTTCAGTTCATTGAGTTCTTCCTGCACTTTATCCCATACCTGGTGTGGCTTTTCCCAGTCAAACCCCACACCCCGGGCCTTATCCTGGATACGGTAGGCTTTTACCATGGCGGGAAGTGAAGCAGGCACCCCTGACAACACTGTTTTCTTTCCCTCCTTCATTTTGATCTTTTCCCAGTTTTCTTTCACCTCTTCATCATCTTTGACCTTCACATCACCATAAATGTGCGGATGCCTGTTGATGAGTTTTTCATTGATCCCTTCCAGCACGTCTTGTATGTCGAATGCTTGCTTCTCTTCAGCTATTTTGGCATAAAAAACAATATGGAGCATAAGATCTCCCAGTTCTTTTTTTATTTCATCCATATCCTCTTCCAGGATGGCATCGGCCAATTCATAGGTCTCTTCAATGGTAAGGTGCCTGAGGCTTTCGATGGTTTGCTTCTTGTCCCATGGGCATTTTGCCCTGAGTTCGTCCATAATGTCAAGCAAGTGCCCAAAAGCCTTTAATCGGGAATTTTCCATAGGGTAGTAATTAAATTTTCTGCAAAGGTAACAAACAATAAAAACCTCAAAGAGAACATTTGGTAACCGGAAAAGTTTTTGTGGCATGATCCCGACTGTGCTGCCTTAACCAACCTGCCCCAGCACTGTTTAACCAGGAATGCCTCAGACACCCCCATTCACTGAAAATTTAACAAATATCGATCGTATTTAATTCAAAGAAATCAGGTTCAAAAAACTATCTTTGCCTCTATGAATACAGTAAATCCTAAGATAAAAAACACCCTGGCAAGTCTGCTAACCTCGCGGACAAGACCAGGTGTGAGAAGGATTCTTCTACTTTCGTCTGTGCTGATCTTCGCTTTTCTGAACATTTCGCAGGGGCAGCACAGTTTTTTCCTTAACCGTATCGACTATGCTGCTCATGGTGGATTTGTGGCACCTCACCAATCCACCATGCGACATTTGACCAAAGGTCATTTTGTTATGCATCACTTTGCTTTATCGGGTAAGGCAAAAGGGCAGTTTGCCTGGCACCAGGTGTACGATTTTCCTGAAATGGGTCTGAACTTCCTTTACACACAGCTGGCTTACCCCGAGGTATTAGGAGAGGCGTATGCCCTGTTCCCGCATGTGCTTTTCAGGATAACCGGAAGCGACCGGTTTGGCGTCTACGCAAGGCATGGGCTGGGAATGGCATATGTAACAAGGGTATTTGACCTGGCCGATAATTTTCGCAACAACGCCATCGGGTCGCATTTCAACATTGCACTGAACATGTCCCTGGAATCGAGGTGGGATTTTTATCCTGGATTAACATTTATTTCCGGTGTATCGCTGACCCACTTCAGCAACGGGAGGGTAAAAACACCCAACAAGGGGATCAATATTCCGGGATTGAAACTGGCACTGGCGTGGAACTTCCTGCCAGAGGCAAGAGATGCAGTTGATTTTCCGGAGTTGCCCCACGAAAGAAAACCTGCGTTGGTTTTTTTGGCCACCGGAGGGATCAGTGCATCCTATCCACCCGGGAGTGTATTAAACAGGAGAATGTCGCTCAATACAACAGCGACTTACCCCATTGGCAGAAAAGTGCGACTGGGTGCCGGCTATGATTTTTTCAGAAGCGAACACCGAATTAAACTTCCCGGCGAATTTGATCAGACCGGTTTTTTCTCCCTGCACGGTTTGCACATGGCATTCCAGCAGGACTTTTCCCGTATGGCTTTTATCATTCAAAAAGGAGTGTATATTTATGACAAGCACAGCTTCAGCGAAACCATCTATTATCACCGGGCCGGGTTTCGCTACAACGTTTACAGAAATTTCTTGCTTAACCTTACCCTCAAAACCCATTTCTTTAAAGCCGAAACGATTGAATGGGGTGTTGGTTATGTGTTTTAATGATGCATTGCTAAAATCAAAAAACTTATGGCAGCTACCATATCCAAAAGATGTCTTCTAATCGTGCTTGCACTGCTCATGGTGTCATGCGAAAGCATCGATATGGGAGATTGCTTTAAGAACACAGGAGAACTTGTTTCTGAAGAATTCTCTTTTGAGGGCATCACCACCATCCGGCTGCATGACAATATTGACCTGTATATTTATCCTGATACCAGCCAACGATTGATCCTGAAAGCAGGTAGCAACCTTATGGATAAGATTGAGGCAAAAAAAACAGATACTGTTCTGACATTAAGAAACAACAACAACTGCAACTGGGTAAGAAGTTTCAATCATCCTGTAGAGGCACATTTATATACTGATAACCTTAAAACGTTATTCTATTATGGATTTGGGCTGATTGAAAGCAATGGAATCATCGTTTCGGAAACATCCTTCCATCTTAATGTGCATAAAGGTTATGGAGAGATCCGGCTTCATGTGGAATGTAAGCACTTTCGTATGCACTATGACACCGGAGGAGCCAAAGTTACACTGACCGGAGAGGCTGATTATTTTGGTCTGGTTTCAGGGAGTACTGCACCTGTCAGGGCGGAAGAATTTCAAGCCAGGCATGTTTATGTGAATCACTTCGGGATTGCTGACTTTTGGGTAAATGCCCAAAAAGTGCTGGATGTGGAATTGCGCAGTGCAGGTAATGTGGTTTTTGTGGGAGAACCTGAAGTCACTATTCTTGATAAAACAGGAAGCGGAGAGGTAATTCCTGCCCAATGGTAACAGTTGGTTTACTCATCTTTTTGTAGAGGCATTCTTACCCTTACTTTGAATAGAGAACCCTTCCCCATTTCACTGGTTACCTCTATTTCGCCCTCCATTAATTTAACCAGCTCCTGGCAGATAAATAAACCAATCCCTGCACCATCATATTCCCGGGTGTAGGAATCATCAATCTGGCTGAATTTTTCAAATAGCCCCGGAATCCTTTCCTTTGGAATACCAATACCTGTATCTGTTACTCTGAATTCCAGATCAGCAGTTCCATCCTCCTGTTTCAGCAGATCAGCCCTGATCTCTGCCTCACCGCCGGGAGGAGTAAACTTAACAGCATTCCCCAGAAGATTGCCCAGAAGTTGCCTCAAACGAAACTCATCTCCAACAAACAGATACCCGGCCGGGGTATTGTTCACATATCTGATTTCAACACCCTTTTGCACGGAAACTGCCCTGAAGATTGCCACCAGCCTCTCCAGAAGCAGACTAATACTGAAAGGAGCTTTCCTCAGGACAACCCCGTCAGCTTCCAGCCTCGACAGATCATTGATATTGCTAATGAGTTCAAGCAGGGTATCAGAAGATTCCTTCACCACATTCAACATATCAATTTGCTGCTCAGAAAGCTCCGTATTGAGAAGCAGGTCGGTCATACCAATGATCCCACCCAGGGGAGTACGCATTTCATGGCTCATGTTATCCAGAAACAGATCTTTTGCTTTGGCTGTTCTTTGTCTGATCTCATTTTGTTTTTCCTGCTCCAGCTTTTCTCTTTCCAGGGTAATATCTTTGGAGATACGGCAGAGAAACCGGTTATTCCCGGCATTAAAAATAAAGCTGGAAACCAGCAAATGCCTTACCTCATTATTTCTATTGCGAATGGTTATTTCTGATTGTTGCGGACTACCTGAGAACCCAGAATTGAAAAAGCTGAAAAACCGGTTCTTTAATTTTTCGGGTAATTGCTGGGGATGGTGCTTGTTGAGCTCAGGGTTAAATAACAATTCTGACTCAACTTGCCAGGCAAATAATCCAATAGCATCGGAAGATTTAATACCAGTAATTTTTTCTGCGCTTGAGTTCCATTCAATTACCACTCCATCGTCTTTCACCACTACAATGGAATCCATAGACTGCTCCACCAGGCCTTGAAACTTCAACTCACTTTCCCACAATTTCTTTTCTACCCTTTTGGTCTCTGTGATATTCTGTGCCATACCCACAATCTTGTGATCATTCTGCAGAACACCCCTCACGAAAATATAATAGGTTTCACCCGCAGATGATTCAATCTGAAACTCATGGGTAATTATTTTATTATCATCTTTGCCAGCTTTTGCCAGTTGACTAACCGTTTCCCGAATAAAAGAAACATCATTCTTCTTGCTGACATACTTTGCCAGAACTTCATCCAGGTCTAAATAAAAATAATCACCGGTGGTATTTTTTGCCAGCTCAGGTTCAAGTATCTGGTATAATTTGCGTGTCAGGGTAAGTTTCCTGGATTTAAAATCAAACTCCCAGTAGCCCACTTTTGCAATTTTTAGTGCTTCGGAAAGCATTAAGGATGTTTTTACCAGGGTATTGCCCATTTCTATAATGCTCAATGCATTGGTTACAGTACGGGCATAAGTCTCCAGGATATAGTGATTGATTTCAGCTCCTTGCCTGCAGAGGAAGGCAATTGTTCCATACAACTCATTTTCGGTAAAAAGACCGCAAACAAATATTTTCGACACACCAAGTTGCTTCTCAATCTTTACAGCAACCGACTCACTGATCTCGCCCAACGATAGTTCTGCAATCCCATTTTTTAACTCCTTAACCCTTGAACTGATCATCACATTATAGTTTTCACTATCGCGTCTTACGGGGTATTTCATCTCCATAGGGTGCTTGCCTATGAACTTAGCCAGCACTTCCATGGGATATGAGATACCTTTAACATAAACGGTCTCCAGGTACGAACCATCCGGATTAAACCGGGAAAGAAAAATAATGGAGTTATTCACCAGCTTAAAGGCAGTATCACCAATCAACTGATTTAATTTTTGAGCATCAGCATGTTGAGATATCAACTCAATGGCTGTTTCACTGATTAATTTGAGCCTGGCATTAAAGCTTTTCTCGGCTTTCTCATAGTTTGCAAGGGGGGTAATATCATTTACACTTACTACCACCTGCATCCCTTTTTTCGATGGTATGACCGTACCATTAAGGCATCGGTCAATGTGGTTCAGAGTAAAGTCCTTTACTTTACCATGTGAGGCCATAGAGAAAAAGTCATGGCTATTGTACCCGTTGGCCTTAAAAACCTTGAAAAGATGTTCAAGCTCAGGTAGCTTTTGGTTGGCAATCCCAAACAAGTCCCTGCACCTTGTGTTCATAAACACAATTGCCTGATCAGCAAGATCAACAACAGCAATACCACATTGCAGATCGTTGAGCAAAACTTCCAGCTTTTCAACAATATCTTCCTGGCCGGTTTTAAAAAGAATTTCGGAGGATTTTTTCTGGTCATTATCTACCTGCTCACGACTGTGCCTGAAGGCCAAATCGGCAATCAGCGATTTGAGGATCTCTCCACAGCTATCCAGCAACAAAACAGATTCATCATCCCAGGAAATCTCAGGGTTTTGTCCTGAAACTGCAATAAATCCGAGTTTATGCCCATCAAAAGACAAAAGCTTTTGCATAAACACCCTGGTATGGGTATCCTGGAAAAGCTTGCTGTCAAAGGGATAACTATCGGGCAGGTTTCCGGTATTGGGAATTCCAAAGCAACTTTTTCTGTGTTCAAAATGTCCCCAGATTTTATAGTCACGGCAGCTAAGCAACTGCAGTGAATCTTTTAGGGAATAGTCATTTCCGGCAAACCATTCATGTGCAAGCGAAAAGGTTTGTTGGTTAGGATCGTAAAAGAACAGAAACACCCTGTTAGCCTGAAAATAATCTCCCAACAAACCCAGACCCATCTTCACTTTTTCTTCCTGTGAATGATCAACGGCTTGGGAAAGACTTTGTGCAAGTTGCAGGATCAACTCCTCCTTTTTTATCCTTTTTTCCTTCATCTCATGAATAAGATACGGGCATACAAAAATAACAATCCATCTTAGAACAGATTGCTGTTTTTGTGCTTTTGTTTTAAACGATTATTGATTGTTCAATTATCGTACCTTCAAATGTAATTTATTATATTTACTCTTTTTTGTGTATAACACTTAATTAAAAACAGGCCAAAACACCTGTTCGGTTTTAGAACAGAAAGTGACCGCAAACGAACAACCCCAACCGGTAAAAAAACGAGAAACACCCTTAGATGCCTGACAAGCAAATACTTAATGTCAATGGCATAAATTTGGATTATGTCAGCTCAAAAAGCAAAAAATATATTATGGATCGTATCATCAAAAAGAAAAAATGGACAACAACCAGAATTCTATCACTTACCGGAGCTGGCTTGTTGGCTGTTTTTATATTTTACCTCATTTTTTTACGCGATAAAAGCAGCCGTTTGTATGTGGAAAAAGAAAGGGTAACCATTGCGACAGTAAACCAGGGAAGTTTTCAGGAATTTATCCCGGTTGATGGTGTTGTACAACCCATCGTAACTATTTTTGTAGATGCTGTTTTTGGAGGCCGGGTAGAAGAGATCTTTGTGCGTGATGGTGCCATTGTAGAAAAGGGGGATCCCATCCTGCGCCTTTCCAATGCAACCATTGAGAAAGACTATATGTTTCAGGAAAACCAGGCCCTTGAGGTTTTAAATAATTACCAGAACACACGCCTGAACCTGGAGCGCAACAAATTTACCCTTGAGCGCCAGATGGCTGACCTGGAGTACCAGAAAGAAGTAGCTACTACCGATTTCAGGCGTAAAAAAGGGTTGTACGAGCATGGCCATATCTCATCAGAGGAATTTGAACAGACCGAACGGGAATACCGTTTTGCCAACCGGCGCTACGACATTGCCTACCGTGCCATGCAACACGATTCAATCTACACCCAAACCCAGATGGTACAGATCAAGGAGTCCATTGATCGTATGCAGGAAAACCTGCAGATGCTCAATGAAACTCTTAAGAACCTAACCATTACGGCCCCAATTTCAGGCCAACTCTCATCTTTCCATCCGGAGATCGGAGAAACGCGGCATTCTGGCGAGAATCTGGGCCAGATCGATGTGCTTGACGGATTTAAGCTGAGGGCACGTATTGATGAGCGCTACGTAAACCGCACCCACCTGGGGCAACGGGCACAGTTTGAATATGGCGGCCAGAGCTACCAGCTGGAGATACAAAAGATCTACAGCAATATTTCTGCAGGAGCCTTTGAGGTGGATCTATTCTTTACAGATAGTGTACCCAATGGGATCAGACGGGGTCAAACCATTCAGCTAAGACTTGAATTCAGCGGTGTTGCCGACGCAGTGACCATACCCAGGGGAGGTTTTTACCAGGCCACCGGAGGCAACTGGATATACGTACTCGACCCATCGGGCAACCAGGCAACCAAAAGAAGGATACGTATAGGCCGGCAGAACATTCATCACTATGAGGTATTGGAGGGTCTTATGCCCGGGGAGCAGGTTGTTGTTTCTTCCTATGATATCTTTGGCAATAAAGACAGGCTAATATTCAGATAGTTTTCCTAATTTTGATTACCAACACCCCTTATACAGCAAAATTTGAATTGACAATATTTAATTTCAACACCAT
>SLIL01000206.1 GCA_007135645.1 Bacteroidales bacterium | reverse complement strand
GGCAGCACAAACCGCATGGTAATACGGCCATCATCTACCGGGGGTAGAAATTCAGTTCCCTTTCCCACAAGTATTACCACGGATCCGGCCAGCAGGATCAAAGAAACACCGATAAGGATCCATTTTCTTTTCACAACCCCTTTGATCTTTTTCTGGTACCATTGCTGCAATTTTTCCACTCCCCTGTTAAAACGCTCAAAGATTAAAACTCCTCCGGATGAACCATACTTTCCGGGGCCTGCAAACAGAGAAGCAAGTGATGGCACAAGGGTAAGAGCAAGAACCAGGGATGTAAATATGGCAAAAGAAATTGTGAGGATCAGTTCCCTGAATATCAAGGCTGCCAACCCGCTAAGCAGCAGAAATGGCACTACTGCTGCCAGGTTGGTCATGGTACCTGCTACAATGGCCCCCTTCACCTCGTGTGCACCATCATGAGCTGCCTGCCCGGGGTTTTTTCCCAGGATATGCTGATGGCGGTAAATATTTTCAAGCATCACCAGTCCATTGTCCAGCAAAAGCCCAATACCAAGTGCCAAACCACCCAGGCTGAGGACATTGAGACTCAGCCCTGCCACATTCATCAAAAGAAATGTACCGATGATGGCAATGGGCAGTGTAACCCCAATAATAACCGAACGCCTGATGCTCCCAAGGAAAAACAGGATCACCAGCATGGCAAGCAGTCCGCCGATAATGGCTGCCGAACTTACGGATCGCAGTGCTGCAAGGATAAAAAATGACTCATCCCTGATGGTTTCAAAGGTAATATCGGCAGGAATAAACCCGGAATGTCCCAACTCCTGCAAGGTACGTTCAATGCCCCTGATCACCTCAACGGTGTTGGCATCGGGCTGTTTCATAATGGAAACCTGCACGGCCTCTTCGCTGTTGTGCCGGGCGAACAGGCGCTGTTCGCGATGAGCATCGGTTACGGTGGCCACCTCCGAAAGTCTTATCCCATGGGTGCTGCCGGGCAACCTGATCAGGGTACTGGCCACCTCCGCTGCATCACGGTACCGGTTTTCGGTACGGGCAAGGATGTCAAACTGGGCTGAAGTGATGTTTCCCGAGGCAATATCCACATTGCGCTGGGCAAGGGTCTGGGAAATATTTGCCAGATTAAGCTGGTAGGAGCGCATGCGTTCAGGATCCACCACCACATCAATTTCCCTGACCTTTCCCCCGGCCACCTCAACAATTCCGGTGCCTGCAACAGAAAGGAGCTGCGGCAGAAGACGCTGATCAATCCACTCTCTTAACTCAATGGAAGAACGGGCAGTGCTGCTGAAAGCCAGTTCATAGATGGCTGTTTGCGAAGGGTCCATTTTCATTATGCGCGGGGGGTCGATCCCTTGCGGTAGTTCGGCCCTGGCACGTTCCAGCTGCCTTGCCGCATCCTGCAGTGCCCTGTCGGTATCGGTGCCGATCTCAAAAAACATCTCTATATAGGTGCGCCCTTCAGAGGCACGCCCGTGCAACTCCACCAGGTTTTCGGTGGCAGAGAGGTTTTTCTCCAGTACCCGGGTCAGTTGCTCTTCAATCACTTCGGGGGTTACACCCGGATAATTGACCACCACCCGGATATGCGGATACTGCACTTCGGGCAACAGGCTCAGGGGAAGCCGGCCCGAAAACAAGATCCCCACAACAATCAGGATCACCACCATAGAAATAGTGCCAATGGGATGCTCTATGGCAAGAGAGGAAAGCGAACGGGTATGTTTTTGCGTTGATTCCATTTTAATTAATTAACCCTGAAAGTGGTAACACTCATTAAATTCATACTGGTGGCAGACTTACTCAATAAACCCATGCCGGCGAAAAGTGCCTGCAATCCTGACATCGCTGCCGTCTTCCAGCGCTGAGATGTTTCCTGCCGCGACCTTATCCCCTTTGCTGATCCCGGTGCGTATCTCAACTTTGCCATCTCTTTCAATGCCCCTCTCCACTTTTGTGAGAATGGCCTTATCTTCTTTAATGAGAAAGACAAAATTTTCCCCGTTTTGGATTTTCATGGCTTCTGAGGGCACTGCCAGGGTATTGGAACGGTCGTCAAGGATAAAACGACTGCGCACCAGGTATCCGGGCCTTATCACATGAGGGATCCTGTTCTGATGGATCTCTACCTCAACGGTAAACAGCCGGCTGATGGCATCAGCCGCAGGAAAAATACGGCGTATGGTCCCGGGAAATGGCTCATCTCCAAATACATCAAAAATAAGTTCCAGTTCCTGCCCTCTTTGCAGTTTTGCCACATCCAGCTCAGAAAGGGCGGGCCTTACCACAAGCAGGTTATGATCTTCTATTGTAAACAGGCGATCATTGGTATTAACCGTATTGCCAGGCTCCACCAACCGTGCTGTAACCACAGCATCTATGGTGGATTCAATGGTGCCAAGGCCAACCTCTACAGTCCAGAACTCTACATCACTCTCTGCCTGTTCCAGCATAAGTGTTGCCGATTCAAATTCTACAGGCGTGATCACCTCCTGCTCAAAAAGTTTCTTTTGCCGGTCAAAGTTTTGCCTTGCCTCAAGCAGTCTTGCATTTGCCATACGCAGTTGGGCCTGCTGCCTCCGGGTATCAAGCCTTGCCAGCACCTGCCCTTTTCTCACCCGGTCGCCTTCCTCAAAGTTTACTTCAAGCACCTGGCCTTCTGTTTGAGCGGTAACATAAACCCGCCGGTAAGCCACCACCGGTGCTGAAACGGTTCGTGCATCCGAAAGATCCGTTACTTCTGCCTGCGCAACCATTACTGGCCTTGCACTGCGGGAGGTTTCTGCAGCTTGCTCCTGATTGCCCCCACACGAAAAAAGGATCAGAAAAAGAGCAAAAAAAGTATGTAAATGATAATGGTTCATGGATTCATTGTATAATTATTCTCAAATTTATGAATTATCTGTTAACCTGAGAAGGAATGATTTAGGTTTTTCGGTAAATAGTTCCTTATATCCCCCTTTGTTTTCTAATTTTGCACAACAAAGCCTGGTTCAGAGAAATCCGGCAACACAAAGGAAAACAGCAAACAAGGAAAACATGAACAAACTTCCGGAATTATCAGATATTATAAAGGCACAAAGCCGGCTGAAAGGGATCGTAAAAGAAACACCCCTTGAACATACCAAATCGTTCTCCTCCATGTCGGGGGCCAACGTGTTTATGAAGCTGGAGAACATGCAGTCAACCGGCTCATTTAAAGTGCGGGGCGCTTACAACAAGCTAAGTTGCATGAGCGGGGAGGAACTTGCAAGAGGTGTGGTATGTGCCTCGGCGGGCAATCATGCCCAGGGGGTGGCCTATGCTGCCAACAGCAAAGGGGTAAAGGCAACGGTTTTCATGCCTGTTTTCACCCCACCGCTCAAGGTTATTGCCACCCGGGCCTATGGGGCCGATGTGGTGATGCAGGGCAACACCTTTGACGATGCCTTTGCTGCCGCCATGGAGTTCAGGGAGCAATCGGGTGCCACCTTTGTGCATCCCTTTGACGACCCCCATATTATTGCCGGACAGGGCACCATAGGCCTGGAGATATTCCATCAGCTGGACACCATTGACGATGTGCTGGTACCCATTGGTGGTGGCGGTATGATTGCCGGAATTGCCATCGCCCTGAAAGAAATGAACCCCGATATCCGTATCATAGGGGTGGAAGCAGAAGGGGCTCAATCCATGAGGCTTTCCATGAAAGAGGGCAAACCCAATACCCTGAAATCCATGAATACCATAGCTGATGGCATTGCCGTGAAAACACCGGGACAGCTCAACTTTGAAGCAACACGAAAATATGTGGATGAGTTGCTGACTGTAAGCGATGCCGAAATTGCCCATACCACCTACCTTCTGCTGCAACGGGCAAAGCTTTTGGCTGAACCATCAGGTGTTGCTGCCCTGGCGGCTGTATTGCACAAAAAAACAGATCTCATAGGACGCAATGTAGTGCCCGTAATAAGTGGAGGAAATGTAAACATGGGCATTCTGGAGCAAATACTGGAGAAAGGGATGATGGATGAACGTCTTCGTGCCCGCATTGCAGTCCTGATCCCGGATATGGCCGGCGAGCTCAAAGGAATCATCAGCATACTGGAGAATATAAGGGCCAATATCAACGAAATCTCGCACGAAAGATCCATAACCAGTGTGCCGGTGGGTTATGTTATGGTTACCATTACGTTTAACCTGCAGGATACATCACAGCTGGAAACCATTCGTAAAACCCTTGATGACAAACTATTAAAGTACGATATCCTAAGCTGAAAGCAATCGTTGCTATTTCTTGATCAGTTTCATCGTTTCCTTCTCCCCTGCCGGAGAAAAAATGGCAAGAAAATAAACCCCGGAACCCAGTGATTCAAGATTATGGAATCCGGCATGTTGATTCAGGGTCTGTTTCATGACTACCTTTCCATGCATATCATAAAGAAGAACCCTGGCATTGTGCCATGATTCAGGATACTCGATAAACAGATCCTCTGTAAAAGGATTGGGGTAGACCCTGAGTCTGGTAACATCTGGCACTTGTATGTTTGTTGAATCCCAGAGGGTATAGTTTTTTAGCATAAAACCCCGAGGGTCAAAAACTATGCTGCCCACATCCTCTTCCATTTCAAATTCAAACTGCTGTAATACCAAGTCCTGGTGTACTCTAACAAGGTGTTCATGCCCGTCTGTAATCACCATAAATTCGAGAGAGCCCTCGAAAAAGTCGGGATAGGATGCTGAGGTGGATTGTGATGACTGGATGATCAGCTTTCCGTCATCTTGCCACCAGGTGATCTGGTACGTGGGGAATCCTTCACCATAATACCACTGATCAAAAAACCATTCCCAGCTTT
>SLIL01000445.1 GCA_007135645.1 Bacteroidales bacterium | reverse complement strand
GGTGGGTTATGACCTGCTGGAGCAAAACTGCGATTACCTGAAGAAAGGGGCCATAGATTTCCTCATTGGCCAAAAGCCTTTTGAGCAAGGGTACAAAAGCATTACGTCCCTCTTTCAACTAGTTGTAATGAAAAAGCAATTACCGGGGAAACAACTACTCCCCATTGATATAATTACCAAAGAAAATATTGACTTTTACATAAATCAGTAAGTACTTATGAATGAATTAAATTTTAACCATTTGAAGGGCAAAACCTGTGTTATCACCGGTGGTGGTGGTGTCCTGGGGGCTTCCATGGCCGAAGCACTGGCCCAGGCAGGCATGCAGCTTGCTATTGTTGACATAAACCAGGATGCAGCAACATCCCTGGCTAACAGGATAGCTTCGGAATATAACGTGAAAACCCTTGGCATTTCTGCCAATGTGCTCGATAAAAAATCACTGGAAGAGGCACGCAACCAAATCAGCCAGGAGCTGGGGCCAATTGATTTTCTCATTAATGGTGCCGGTGGAAACTCGCCCAAAGCCACCACCAAAGCTGAAGAAATTTTGCCTGACATGGATGGGCTATGGGAAAATTCTTTTTACGGGCTGGAAATGGAAGGCTTTCGCCAGGTATTCGACCTGAACTTTATCGGTACACTTTTACCTACCATGGTGTTTACCAGGGATATGATTGATGCAGGAAAAGGTGGGGTTATCAACATCTCTTCCATGAATGCTTTCAAGCCCCTAACCAAAATCCCGGCTTACTCGGCTGCTAAATCGGCCATTAACAACTTTACACAATGGCTGGCGGTTCATTTAGGCAAAACAGGGATCAGGGTCAATGCCATCGCTCCCGGTTTTTTCCTTACCAATCAAAACCGCTTCCTGCTTACAGATGAAAGTACAGGAGAGCTTACACCCAGGGGGCATAAAATCATTGCCAGTACACCCATGGGCAAGTTTGGTGATTCTGGGGATATTAATGGGACCCTGTTGTTTCTGCTTTCTGACCTCTCGGAATTTATTACCGGTGTGGTAGTTCCTGTTGATGGGGGGTATAGTGCTTATGGCGGAGTTTGAGGCCTTTTGCAAACTGAGATTTGAGAGCTAAGAGTTGAGCGTTGGGGGTTGAGCATCTGATAAGTATAATCAAAAAATAATCCAACAATCCCACAATGCAACAATTCAGCAATGAATCAATCCCACAATGCATTAAATCAATGAATAAACGAGTAATTAATTATTATATGAACAGAATGATTGAAACCTGGAGATGGTATGGCCCGAATGATCCCGTATCACTCAAGGATATCCGGCAGGCCGGTGCCACCGGCATTGTAAATGCCCTGCATGAATTGCCTGTAGGGGAAGTCTGGCATTTGGACCAGTTAATTGAAAGAAAACGTATCATCGAATGGGATGATTCCGTCCACCCTCCCAAACCCACCGGGTTGAAATGGGAAGTAGTGGAAAGTATCCCTGTACATGACAGCATCAAACTTGGCCTTGCTGATCGCGACCAATACATTGATAACTACATAGCCAGCATGCGCAATGTGGCAACCGCTGGCATAAAAACCCTGGTTTACAACTTTATGCCTGTGGTTGACTGGACCCGAACCAACCTAAGCATGGAGCTGGAAGACGGTGCCCGTGCACTCTCCTTCGAAATGAGCGAATTTATAGCTTTCGACCTGTTTATCCTTAAACGCAAAGGTGCAGAAAAGGATTATTCGACACAGGAAATTGAAAAAGCACAGGAAGTTTTTCTCTCTCTTACTGAAGATCAGAAGAGAACTTTGCAGCATAACATTATTGCAGGGCTGCCCGGCTCTTTCGAAGGGTATAGCCTGGAAGAGTTTCAAAAACGACTTGATGCATACAAAGGCATCGATAATGATAAATACCGCGAAAACCTGGCTTACTTCCTCAACAAAATCATTCCTGTGGCTGAAGAAACAGGGCTTCGCCTTGCTATCCACCCCGATGATCCTCCACGCTCACTTTTTGGCCTGCCCCGTATTGTCAGTACCCTGGATGACTTCAAACAAATCCTGGCAGTGAATCCCTCTTCGGTCAATGGCTTTACACTTTGCACAGGCTCGTTGGGTGTCAGGGCCGACAACGATCTGGTGCGTTTTGTGAAAGAGCTGGGTCCACACATCCATTTTGCCCATCTCAGAAGTGTGAAACGCTACGAAGACGGTAGCTTTCTGGAAGACCAGCACCTGAGGGGAGATGTGGATATGTATGCCATAGTGGAAGCAATCCTGGAAGAGCAGGGACAGCGCTTCTGCAGCAAAAGAAGCGATTTTCGTATTCCCATGCGGGCTGACCATGGACATGTGATCCTTGACGACCTCAATAAAAAAACAAATCCCGGATATTCAGCCATTGGGCTCCTGAAGGGAATGGCAGAGCTGCGCGGGCTGGAAATGGGTATCCTGAGAACCAAAAGCCTGCCTTGCCAGGAACAGAAGTAATATCTTAGTAACCCTATCAAAAACCTAAAAAAATATGAGCAAAAACAAAGTAGTAACTTTTGGCGAAATCATGTTGCGTTTAACAACACCCGGATACCTGCGGTTCAACCAGGCCAGTACACTCAATGCGACCTTTGGCGGAGGAGAGGCCAATGTGGCTGTATCTCTTGCCAATTACGGGATACCCGTAGATTTTGTTACCCGATTGCCTGAAAATGATATTGCCGATGCTTGCATCATGGACCTGAAGCGGTACGATGTAAATACCCGCAATATTGTTCGAGGGGGTGAGCGTATGGGCATCTATTTTTTGGAAACCGGTTCCGTGAGCCGCGGGAGCAAAGTGATCTATGATCGTGCTCATTCGGCTATAGCCGAGATAAAACCCGGCATGATTGATTGGGACAGTGTCCTGGAAGGTGCTGGCTGGTTTCACTGGACAGGCATTACCCCGGCTATTTCGCAGGGAGCTGCTGATGTATGCCTTGAGGCCATTCAAAAAGCCAATGAGAAAGGCATCATCGTTTCCTGCGATCTCAATTACCGTAAAAAACTCTGGAATTATGGTAAAACAGCCGGGGAGGTGATGCCTGAACTGGTTGCCGGGACGGATATCGTGCTGGGAAATGAAGAGGATGCGGCTATGGTGCTGGGGATTCATCCCGAAGGTGTGGATGTAACCAAAGGGCATGTGGAAGCTGCAGCTTATGAATCGGTTTCGCGGCAGATCATGACAATTTATCCCCGGTGTAAAAAGGTTATCACAACACTACGCGGCTCCGTAAGTGCCAACCACAATTCCTGGGCAGGGGTGCTTTGGGATGGCAAAAAACTTTATACTTCACGCCAGTACGAGATCACCCATATCGTGGACCGCGTTGGTGGGGGGGATTCATTCATGGGAGGGCTGATCTACGGCCTGCTGACTTATGGGGATGACGACCAGAAAGCACTGGATTTTGCTGTGGCCGCATCCTGCCTTAAGCATACCGTGTATGGCGATTTCAACCAGGTAACTGTTGATGAGGTAGAAAAACTTATGGGTGGCGATGCATCAGGCAGGGTTGCCCGCTAACGAATAATTTTTGATATAACCCTTAAATATATTGATTATGGATCTAAGACCAAACTGTAAATATGCGATGGTGGTCCCCACCAGTATCGGGGTCAGGATAACCCCACTAAACGGCCAGCCCGTGCACAGCAGTGAGCTGTTTAAGTTGCAGGCAACCAGTGCCGAAACCAACGTGGCCAGTATATCATCCTACCTGGGTTTGCCTGTAAAGGTGCTTACCACCTTTGTAAAAGGCAGCCCTATTGCCGCTTACATCAAGTCCAACCTACGGGCACGGCATATGGAATACGAAGGCCCGGAAATGGAACAAGGCGACCCATGGGGGTACCGGCATCAGTTCAATATCGCTGACAGCGGCTATGGTTCCCGTGGCCCGCGCGTACACAACGACCGTGCAGGGGAGGTAGGGCGCACCCTGAATGTAAAAGATTTCGACCTGGAGCGCATCTTCGGCCAGGAAGGGGTGCAGGTGATGCACTTGTCAGGCCTGATAGCTGCGCTGTCTGAAGATACAGGGAACTTTTGCCTCCAGCTGGCAAGGGCAGCAAAAAAACATGGGACACGTATTTCTTTCGACCTCAATCACAGGGCTTCATTCTGGAAAGGGCGCGAGGAAGAGTTGCAGGGGATCTTTACAGAGATTGCTTCGGTATCTGACATCCTCATTGGCAATGAAGAGGATTTTCAGTTGTGCCTCGGCATTCAGGGCCCCGAAGCTGGCGGAAAAGATATTGAAGCACAGATCGATGGGTTTAAGGGTATGATTGAAAGGGTTAAAGAAGCTTTCCCCAATGCATCGGTATTTACTACTACCCTTCGCGAGGTAGTCAGCGTAAACGAACACCTGTGGGGTGCTGTTATGCTTGCCGGGGATCATTGGGAGGTCATAAAGCCCAAGCCCATTAGGGTGCTTGATCGTATAGGTGGTGGGGATGGATTTGTGGGTGGATTGCTTTACGGGATCCTTAAAGGATGGTCACCCGAAAAATGGGCTCAGTTCGGATGGGCAACCGGTGCCATGGCAACTACCTTTGAAACTGATTATGCCCAGCCTGCCGATGAAGAGATGGTGTGGAGTATATGGCAGGGCAATGCGAGGGTGAGGAGGTGATTTCTGTTCTATACCCCCCATCCCCCTGAGAGGGGGAGCCCGCAACTAATAAGCTTTTTTTGCGATAATAGATATTTAAGAGCAACTAAAAGAATAAAAAAACATGGTTTTAGTTCATATTTTAAACTAATAGAAATAAAAGCAGAAATTAAGATAGGTGCAGCGCACCAATAGTCTTT
>SLIL01000423.1 GCA_007135645.1 Bacteroidales bacterium | reverse complement strand
TATTATCGTTTTTTTAAAGCTACAACAATGGCATTCTCCTCCTGATCAAGGTCTTTCAGGTCAAATTCAACCAGCGAAAGGATCTGCGACAGCTCCATCAATCCTGACATATCCACGATCTTTCCGGAAACCACCACATAGATATCGGGCATAAGCTCTCCACCGTCACCGTAAGAACGGAGCTCCTCAATAAGTTCGGTTATATGGGTTTTCACCTGGCCTATGGCGCAGTTGCGCAGATTAACGTTATCGAATTTTCTTTTGATGGTGCCATCGTGAGAAATGATCACTACCTGCTGTTGCACCTCTTTCATCAGCCCGAAAAAATGGTTGATATTCTTTTTGAATCCAACAACCGAAAGCAGGTTAGTCTTTCCATAGGTTTCCAGGGAGCCATTTTCAATTTTAAGTGCTTTGGCAGCAATGGATTTAAGGCCATGCTCCGAAAGGTCTTTTGCAGTATCGCGGGCCGCCAGATCGCTGGAACCTGTTGCAATAGCCACCACCTTCTTGTTGGCATTGTCTATCTCAACGTGCACCTCCACCGTTTCGGGTTTTGCCCCCATACTGATAACCGATTCGGAGGCCTGCTGCCTGATTTTGATGATGTCGTTTTCAGTGGGATTAAAAATGCTCTTTTCCACGGTGTCCCGTATCATTCCCATGGCTGCACCAATAGCCGAGATAACTTCTGCATCGCGGGCAATATCGTGTTTCATGCCCATATGCCCGGCAGCATGGGGCACAATGGCACTTGCGCCACCACCACCACCGTACAGAACCACAAAATCTTTATCGAGCTTGTATTCCCTGATGAGGGATTTAATGATCTTTTCCACTTTGCGCGAAGTGTTTCCCAGAATGGCTTCAGCCAGTTCTTCAGGTTTCATGGAAAGCTTGCCTGCCACATTCTCTATGGCACTTTTAACCGCCTTAAGATTGGCTTCCCCGTGCCCGGTTTCTTTTACCAGGCCCAGATAATAAGATGCAGCACTGGGGGTAATGGTAAAATCTCCTTCCGATTTTTTCAGTTTCAGATAGTCCGATGGATCCCCTTCGCGGGGCTGGATCTTTTCAATTTCTATATCGGAAAAGTCATCAAGCTCCGAGTAGGCTGAATAGGCCAGGTTGGCAATATGTGCACTTCGGGGCCCCACATCGATGACCTTATTGTTTCCGATGCGAGGAATGGAGCCGCCAGCCACACCAATGGTGCGCACATCAATGGTTTTTACGCTTAACCGGTTGTTACCGATCTGTGCAGTCTTTACCTGTGGCATCCCGTTTTTGATCACCGATATGTCGGTGGAGGTACCACCCACTTCCACGAAAATACCGTCGGATATGCGGGCATACATCAGCGCTGCCGCTACTCCGGCCGCGGGGCCTGACAACATGGTAAGAATAGGCCTCTTGCGCATCTCTGTGATGTCCATGATGCCCCCGTCGGAGCGCATCACCATAAGAGGCGCTTTGATGCCACTTTGCCTGACAGCCTCTTCGGTGAGGTTGGCCGTTTCGATCATCTTGGGCATCATGCTGGCATTAACAATGGCTGTGCGGGTGCGCACCTTAATGCCGTAAAGCTGTGACAGTTCGCAGGCCGCTGTGGCCATGAACCCCATTTCTTCGGCGACCTCCACCAGGAGTTTTTCATGGCGGTTATCATCGGGCCCAAAAGCTTCCGTAGCAACCATTACTTCTGCTCCCTGACTTTTCAGGTCGGTCACTACCTCTTTCAATTGTTCACGGGTTACTTCGGAAGCGGTGTTGACATAGGTGAAAAAGACGGGCAACAGTTTTCCCGGAGCCAGGAAGATATCGTTGAGATAGGCCTGCCTTTTTGCAACAGCCCCTTCAACCCCTTTCCCGAAGGCAACAATTCCCACCTTTGCCACATCCCCTTCAAGCAGGGCATTGGTTGCCTGGGTGGTTGAATGAGCAATGAGAATAACCTCCTGGGGCAGTATGTCAGATTCTTTGATAAGGGTGAGCATGGATGAAACCACCCCTTCGGCCACACCCTGCCTGGAAGTATGGGTGGTGGGTACACATGCCTTGCCCACAATGGAAAAATCATCCACATTCACGGCAACGGCATGGGTAAAGGTTCCTCCAACGTCTATTCCTATTTTAATTTTTCTCATAACAGTTTGCGATTAAAAATACATGAAAGCTGCCGCGATCAGCCCCAGCAGGGCGAATATCCAGGAGTAGGGCAAGGTATTGTAAAGGATTTTCTGTACATCGATTTTCATTTCGTTGGCGATCCACACATTTTGCAGGTTGGTGGGATCAGAGATTCCCTGTATCTGTCCTACCGACCAGAGCATCCCCAGGATCGCACCGGAGGGCATTCCAGCTGCCATCATCACCGAGGCTATTCCAAAGCCCATCCCCCAAACGTTGAGCGGACCCCGGTAAAGCGCCAGCGGTGCCAGCACGGTGAATATGACGACGTACATCAGCCCTGTGGAGGGGATAATCTGCCTTACAAAGGGAGTCATAAGTTCCCGCACCGGCCATACCGTAGTACCGTAATGCGCCAGCAAGTACTCTTCGGTCATTCCCGCAGGGCCCATTACGGCCACCAGCAGCCATCCGATGCCAAACATCAGGATCACCGCGGGCAATACAACAGCCGAGCCTTCAATGAGTGAACGGATCAGGGTGCTGATATTGTCTTTTTTATAGGTGATCATGTAAGCATAAGCGATGCCCAGGATAAAGGCTGAAAGGAAGTTGACCCCAAAAAACAGGATGAGGATCAGGGGAATGATGGGTGTAAAAATAGCAGACCAGTGCATGGAATTGCGGCTTTCGTTGCGATGCGACCATGCGCGGTAAGCTGCATGGAGAAACAAAAGCACCATGGCCGAAAGAAACACCCAGAACACCACAGTACCCGCAAAAGCCAGATTTTCCTGCATCTGCTCACTGAGTTCAAGCATTCCATACAACCTTACCCCGCCATAAATCAAACCACCCAGCACAACCAGCGAGCCCAGGTTCCTGGCAATGTTACGGAAAGAAAGGTTGAACCCGTCGCGGTACAACTGCACGATGATATACACCAGTGAACCGGAAAAAGCAATACCAAAGATCACCAGGATAAACTGCACCACTTCCTGTTGCGAAAGGCTGAGGGCATTCATGTAAAGGGCCCAGTTGCCCACGTTGAACATCCCTCCCAGGCTCACACCCAGCAGCATGATCACCGCGGCAGTGAGCCTGCCGATCCCCACCGAAGTGAGAATAGGAAGCACAATGGCACCCACCATGATCATGGCACCCAGCCCACCCAGGGTGGTAAAGAGCAGGATGATAAACAGGAACATCACAAAGGAGATCACCAGGGGGTTATCGCCCGAAAGCTCAGCCCCTTTTTTGATAAATCCTTCGGCAATGCCGGTTTTTTGCATCATCACACTCAGAATACCCCCAAACATGGAAATAATAATGGGTTCGGCAAGGCGCAACGACCCTTCGCCAATTACAAACTGAAAAATATCATCGGCTTTGATCCCTGCGATAACGGCAATAAGAACTGCCAGCACGGGCATGGCAAGCAATGCCGGCCATATCCTTTTGGACATGAGCAGGGTGATCACAATAAATACAACGAGCAACGCAATGGCCTGCAGTGTTTCCATAACAACAGATTTTTATCGGGTGTAATATTCTTTAAGCAAATCCCTGTATTTATGAAGCCCTTCGTAAAAGAAGTGCACTTCCCCGTCCATTCCCAGGCGACGGTTTTCATCCAGCTTGTGGCGCAGCAATTCATGCGAGGGCTGTTCATCGCCAACCCTTATGAGCACTCCGGGAACGAGCAAATGCCGCTTCTGGGGTAAGACATACCTTAACTGTGCCTCCAGGGTTCGGGTATAGGCTTCCTTATCCCTGCGATAAACCTGGGGCACGATCATATCCACATACCCAAAGTTGACCCAGGTGGGCCAGTCTTGCAGATATTCTTCCTTTGCCCAGGGGAAAATGCTGGGCGACATGGATACAATTAGATTGGGATCAACTGCTTTAACCTCTTCGTAAATACGCACCATGAAGTCATTGAGAATTTCGGAACGCCACTGCACCCAGTTGAAATCCTTATGATACGCAGGAGGTGCCTCGCCAAAATGATCGGCCTTGTAAGCTTCAATCACCTCAGGGTTGTATCCTCCCTCGGAAGGCATGGCGGGCAGGCGGTCGTCGCCCTGAATGCCGTCCACATCATAGTTTTCTGCTACTTCAAGGATCAGGGAAAGGATAAAATCCTGCACTTCACGATCCAGGGCATTCATCCATTCAAAATTATTTTTGGTGGTAAGATTTCCATTTACATCCAGGGATGCCCAGTGGGGCCTGCGCTCCAGGATGATCCCGCCATCCTCAAGATAAGAGGAGGAAAACCCAAACTCAAACCATGCGATCACTTTGATGCCGTATTTCCGGGCTTCGTCGATCACTTCCTGCAAAGGATCGCGCCCCGAATTGTCAGGATCAAGGAGAGGGTCTACCTCATAGCCCGTAAGTTCTTTCATAACTTGGGAACGATACATGGTCATGGCCTTGTTCCAGGTTACCACGAAAATGGTATTGATTCCCAGCTCATGGCAGGTTCTCACTGCTTCGGCCACATTTTCACGGGAAAACAGTGCATCGCTGGCCACATTGGTAAGCCATACCCCCCTGACAGGTTCATTATAACCCAGGATAAACTTCTGCTCCTGGCTCTCCCTTTCAGCAGGCTGACAGGCCATAAGGATCAACGGAATGATCAAATATTTCAAATGCTTCATCGGTTATACATTTATTTTTTAACTGCACTTACAATTCTAAAATCTTATCCAACCAAAAACAACCATCCACCAACTT
>SLIL01000431.1 GCA_007135645.1 Bacteroidales bacterium | reverse complement strand
GTGAGTACCTGGTTTTCCCATTTCCCGGCATAGCGGATAAGGAGCAAGCCTACCACCACCTGGCATAGCAACCAGAACAGCAGGCTCCCTTCCTGGCCTGCCCAGAAAGAGGCAATCAGGTAACCCAGGCTGAGGCTGTTTTCGGTGTGTACCCACACATATTTGTATTCATAGTATCTGCCCAGAAGCAGATGCATCAGTAATACAGAGGCCAGCACAATAAATGCGCTGTGAATGTAAAAAGCGTACCGGCCCCATTTTCTCCACATGAGGGTGTCACTGGGGTTTTCCCGGGAAGCCTGATAATAGAAAAAAACAGAGAGAAGTGAGGCCACAAGGCCCATAATAATTGAGAAGCGGCCCAGAAGGCCCGGGAGGAGGTGTTCTCCCACAAATTGAATATCCATTTGCAGTTTATAAGTTAGTGTTGCAATTCCGGGCAAAAATACAGAATAATTTGCTAATAAGGTATTTCGTTACCTCAATAAATTATTTAACCCTTGCAGGGTCAAAGATACTCAATTCCGTAAATGTAAAAAACCACAGTTTACTGGTTCCATCGGTGACGGGGTAATGGAGATTCCTGTATCCTTGCCCCAAGATCAATATTGACCCCCAGCTGAACATTTACACTCTGCGCGGTTTGTGGACGCATGGTCCATAGAAAGCTATCGGTGACAACATATATCTGCATGGGCCAGATGTTTGTATGCATTCCTAAGCCCAGGCTTGAGAACCGGCCATGAATCAGTGAGTAAGAAAGTGTTGAGCCAAAACTTCTAATGGGCTGGAAATTATAAGCAAGCGTAAAGGAAGGGTATAGTTTTGCATGGTAGATCTCGCTTCGGCTAAGGAGCGAAAACCTATGCATGGTGGTTAAGTTGTAAGCGGCCGAGGCGAAAATACGGGGAGAAAGCATGGTTGTATATACATTCTCTGATTCCTGCAGATCCAGTAAGTCATTTATGGTATCAGTAAGATTTTCTAACAGATTGTTGTCTTCGCTAAAAAACTCATCAAAACTAATCCCGGTAAATTCAAATTCCCCCTTTCCGCTATAGTTACGGTTGTTGCTGTTCCATCTGATAAAGCCCAGGTCATTAATGTTAAAAGCAAATTCATACTGGTCATCGAACGTGTAAACCCCTCCCACATCTATTGCCATACCCATGTTTTTCATGCTGAACATGTAGTTGGCCAGGTGAAAGTCTTCAGAATGATCGTCATCATCCAGTAGGTTTAACAAGGGCATGGAGGTTCTTACCCTTATATCAGAAATAAACCGGATTTCATAAAAATTGTCGCTGGTAAAAAGACTGTTGTCAACCAGTCTGCTTTGAACATTGCCAAGACCACTGAGTACCTTGAATCTTGCACCAACATTGAGGTCAGGTAACAGGTTTCGTGAATATCCAAATCCATACTCACGAAAGTGCATAAGGTTTAACCCAAGGCCGTCCAGCACCGCAGCCGTTTGTGTTTGCATAAATACATCATTGCCTTCGATCACCAGCCTGGCAAAATCCCTTGAATAGCCCAGGCGGGAATGGAGTCGCTCTCTGATGTAAAAGGTAAAGTAGGCGTTGTTTCTGTATCGAAAACCCAGGCTCAGATAATCAAAGTTAAAGTCAAATGTGAGTACATTTTTATTGCTCATTCTGTCAATCATATTCAATGCATCATAGTAAAGTGATCCATCCTGATCTTTTCGGATAAAGTCGCCCAGGGAAAAACCACTGTTTGCCATGCCCAGCTGTATGGAAGAAGCAAGTGGAAAGCCCACGAAAGTAGTATGAAGGGGCTCTATGGCAGGATTGATAAAGGTTGATTGGGGGATGCCCTGCATCCAGTAAAGGGTGTTGCTTTGTGCAGAAAGGGTATGGGCGATCCATAAAAAGCTCAGGGACAAGAGCACTGACCTTAAAACCGGGTTATATTTATTTTTAAGCGTATTCATTGAAACAGGTATTGGGGATTTAAAAATTTGAATAACTAAAACTGAAGCAAGGCCTTACAGGGAGGTTTTAGCCCTTAACCCCAACTCAAGACCAAGCTCATAACTATCGAGGATCTTTACCGTGATGCCCGACTCAGGATTGTATGTGTTCAGGGAGGCTTCAATAACCAGTTTTGTGGCTTTTCTCAAGTTGCGGGTTTTTGCATCATCAATCAATTCTATAAGCGTTGATTGCCCCGGTTCTGTAACAATGCTCGTTGCTGGGTCTACTTCCGCAGCTTTGAACAACCTGGGAAGTGCATTGAAAAGAGTGTCAAGGTGTTGATTGTTGTCGTCAAGCAAGATAACATTCAGAAAAAGATCCAGAGGAAATCCGTTGGCAATGTTCATTTTCAGTTCTATCCATTCGAGCTCATCAGGCATATTTCCCAGTGCCATGGTAGTTGTGTCCTGCATCAGCAGATAATCGATCCGCCCCCACAAGGGCAGGTTCATTTCCATGTTGATGCTCAGGTTGCTGTCGTGCTTAATCCAGTTGGTGGCAAGCATGGTGCCGTCAGGGTTGGTTAGCCCCCTTACGTTGTAGTAGAGCTCAACAGGCGATTGCTCAGTAATTTCAAAAAGATTGGTATTGTCAGGATCAAGCACCACTATACTTTTTTCTTTGGGCTCTTCATGGGAATCGGGGGATGCGGCACGCCAGGGGGAGTCTACGCCATCGCCATGAATGACAATGGTTTCATCGTTGATCGTAGTGGCATAGAATTCTATGATGTTCACATCTATTTCGGCACCAAAGGAGTTGAGCATGGTAAAGTCAATGGAGGGGTCTTCAAATAATACACTCCCAACTTTTGCATTTTTGAAAAAATTTATGGGGATGGTAATATTGCCAATGGGGAAGTTGATCTGGTCAATATATCCCTTTGCCAGGTCAAAGCGGATATCTTCCATCGTATTAATGAAATTGAGGGTATAAGGAGCATTGTCCGGATTGCCGTTTCCTGAAATAGTAATGGTATATTCTACCATGAAAAAGTTTGCTTCATTGTCAAACTCAATTCTACCCCCGGCCAGGTCTGTTTGCGAAGGTTGATCCAGGGAAACCTGTCCGCTGAATGGTTGGTTGTTGCTGTCGAAAGAGTTAAGTATTCTGAAGGATGCTTCCAGCTGGTAGCCGTCAGCCAGAAGTTCAGGGGCATCCACCATAACATTGAAGGTGCCTTGCAGGAAACTGATGTACGTAAGGATTTCACTGTTTTCAAAGGTTACAAGAAATAATTTGGGTGGCAATTGAACGGGCCCCCCGCTACCAGGATGGATGTTGCTGTAACTTATGGTCTGGTACTGGTCTTCTACCTGAAATATGGAACTTGCAGGAAGGGAAAAAACTTCTCCGCTGTAAATGATGGTTACCAGCCCTTCTTCATCTACTTTGATACTGGTAGTCTCATCTTCGTTAATGATATTATGAACCTTTAGGGTTGAATTTAACAGGGGAACTGCAAAAACCGGCCCAATGGAAGGAGATTCCAGTTCTCCGAGACCATGAATATAATCGTAGTCGCACGAAGTAATCATCAACAGAGGCGTTACTATAATAAAAGCAATGGCCAGGAGGTAGTTTTTCGCTGGTATGTATTTCGAATGGGTATTCATAATTAATTGTATTTAAATGGTTTTACGTGTCAGTGTATTCAATGGTTATTTTTTATTGCAAAATATAGCTCTTCAGATAGTTCTCATAAGCGGTGATCAGCAGGATCATTCCGTTTTCATCTATGAGGGTTTGAGGAGGTGCTGTTCCTTCAACAGGAAATGGCATTGGCACCCTGCCGGTTGCATCAACGGCAAATATTTTTTTGCCTTCGCGATCAGTCACAATGATCACTTCCTGTCTGGCATCATCAAATTTCATCAGCTTCATTTCTCCGGTCATACCCCTGTCAAGGGATAATGAAATTATATTTCGCAGGGCAAGGTCATAAACCCTCAGATTACCTTTGTGCAGAAATATCAGTTCATTGTTTGCCTTATCCGTAAAATGGTAGTAGAAAAAGTCATAGGTGCCCTGCAGGGTGTCGCTGGTTAGAGCAGATACAGCACCGTCTGGGAATAGACGGGTTATTACCCCATCTTTACCGGCCAGGAGGAAGTGGGGCTTGCTGCCTTCTTTCTGCTCTTTGAAGATTGTAGCTCCGGGCCGGGATTTGATCCTTTGAGCGGGTTTAATGCGGATCGCTCCCCTTCGGTTCAATACTTCCACATGGCCGGTGGTATCGGTTACAAAAAGGTAATCCCTTCTGCCAAGTCGTAAATACTGAACCGGGTGTTGTACCATGGTTTCAGAGGTGCCGTATTCCCAACCTGTTACAGCCTGCCCGCGCAGGTTGTAGTTGTAGATCCTGTGGTTCTCCGCAGGAAATACCACCCTGTAATTTTTATCCTGATCGTAATCAAAAACAGCGATGCCCGCCGATGCCGGGGCAGGCAAACGCATGGGAAATCCTCTTACATAGTTGCCGTTTCGATCAATGATATGCAGAAAGTTGCGTGTATTGAAAATATACTGATAACGGTTGTTTTTATAGATGTCCACCTGGTAAATATCTGACATGGTAGGGCCTGATATTTCTTTCTTCCAGAGGATTTTTCCCTGTTTGTCCACAAGATAAAGGTTATTCCTGTTATCCTGAAGAATAAACTCTACCTCCTGCGTGTTGTGATTGAATACCCTGAAAGGCCCTGCATGAACGGTTGTGTCCAGTTGAGTCTCCCACTTTATCCGTGTGCTTGCGGTGTATTCGGTCTGGTGCCACAAAAGGGCATTGGAAAAAACCATCCTGTTGGGTGCAGGGATCAGCTGCATGCTGAATGAGCGGGATACATCCCGGCTGCCGGCACTCCTGTCAGTCTGGCTTTGATCGTCACGGGTTATTCCTGCAAAATCT
>SLIL01000260.1 GCA_007135645.1 Bacteroidales bacterium | reverse complement strand
TTGACCATTTAAACTTTTCGGAATGTACTAAAGCTGTCTGCTTGAATGGATTTATCAAAAAATCAAACAAAGATTATTTGAAAGCCATAAAAGAAGCGGAAAGAATTCTGGAAGAGTATCTAAAAAACAAAGAATTATGAAAACATATAAAGCAAAAGACTTATTAGACGAGCGATATGGAAAAAAAGGGTCTGAAAGTCGAGAGAAGTTTCGTGACAATGCTTATTCTTACTATTTCGGTGAAATAATCAGAAATCGAAGAAAAGAACTTAACATGAGCCAGGAAAAACTCGCAGAAGCAGTTGGGAAAAAAAGACCTTATATTTCACGGATTGAAAATGGTGAAGACGTGAGAATATCTAATCTATTGTTAGTTGCGAATGCGTTGGACTTGACAATACAACTGACGAACAGATAAAAGGCACGAAAGCACAACATGCTATAGCCAGCAATTATGGTGTTTGCCCAAAAAACAGTAATTTTGTAAAAACCCGGTTCGCTATGGCATTAACTTTTTTCAAGACCCCGAAGAACAAGCAATTCAACTACAAGCCCGTATATTACGACAAGGCCAAGGAGGAGCGTGAAAAGCGCATGAAAACTGCTTTTGAAGAAAAAGACAAGGATTACTCAGAAGCCCTGCGCGAGCGTATGGACATGCGCTGGAGACGTAACAGCCTTACGAGGACCCGCAAAAACTCCAATATCCGTTTACTGGCAGTACTTGTGGCGCTTGCATCGTTGTTTTATTTTATCTTTTTGCGGTAACCAAAAAATCTGAACATCTTACATGTCTGACATTATCAAGCTGCTCCCCGATTCGGTTGCCAACCAGATAGCAGCAGGCGAAGTTGTGCAAAGGCCTGCCTCCGTAGTAAAAGAACTTCTGGAAAACTCCATTGACGCGGGTGCCACCGACATAAAACTCATTGTGAAAGATGCGGGCCGCACCCTGGTGCAGGTTACCGATAACGGCAAGGGCATGTCAGCCAACGATGCCCGCATGTGCTTTGAACGCCATGCCACCAGCAAGATCAGCAATGCCCAGGACCTGTTTGCACTTACCACCATGGGTTTCAGGGGCGAGGCACTGGCCTCTATCGCCTCAGTAGCAAGAGTAGAATTAAAAACCCGCATGGAAGATGACACACTGGGAACAGAGATCATTATCGAGGGCTCCAGGGTGGAATCGCAACAGCAGTGCCAGGCCCCAAAGGGTACTACCATTGCTGTGAAAAACCTTTTCTTTAATACCCCGGCACGAAGAAATTTTCTCAAAAGCGATAACGTAGAAAAAAGCCATGTTTTCAACGAATTTATCCGGGTAGCTCTTTCCAACCCACAGGCGGCATTCAGCTACTACCATAACAACCAGCTCACCACTCAAACCACGGTGGGGAACCTGGGCAGCCGTATCCTGAACCTGTTTGGGAGCCATTATAAGCAACGGCTGATCCCAGTGGAAGAAACCACCCAGGTGGTCAGCATCCAGGGCTATATCCTAAAACCCGAATTTGCCAAAAAGCGAAAAAACGAACAGTTTTTCTTCGTCAACAACCGCTTCATCAAATCGCCCTATCTCAATCATGCTGTTGAGAATGGGTTTGAAGAGCTGATCCCTGGAGATGCCTATCCGTCCTTTTTTCTTTTCATGGAAATTGACCCTACGCAAATTGATGTAAATGTGCATCCCACCAAAACAGAGATCAAATTTCAGGACGAAAAGATCATTTACCAGATCCTCAAATCGGCCGTAAGGCGAAGCCTGGGGAAATACAACATATCCCCCACCCTTGATTTTGAGCGTGAAACAGCTTTTGATGACATTATCATTGACAAAACCAAGCCCGTAACGCCCCCTGGCATTATCATCGATCCGACCTATAACCCTTTTGAAAAACCATCAACTGAAAGAGCATTGCCAGGCCCCGGCAAGAACCTTACATCGCGGGCCAACCCTTCTCAGTGGGAAAAACTGTTTCCCGAACCAGCAACCCAGACAACACCGCAGCAAAACAGCCAGCTGGATTTTGATGAGCCTGAGCCTGCAGTTGCCAACAGGTTCAAAACAGTGATCAGCTCCAACCTGCATGAGAAACAGGACGTGCCCCAAACCAGGAAGTTCATGCACCTGCACGGAAGGTTTATCATCACCTCGGTAAAGTCGGGCCTGCTGATCATTGACCAGCAAAGGGCCCATGAAAGGATCCTTTTTGAGAAGCAAATGAAGCTTATGGAGAGTCGCAGGGCCGTATCGCAAACGTTGCTGTATCCCGAACAGGTAAAGCTTATTGAGTCGGATGCCAACCTGCTCAATGAGATCAGGGAAGAAATCACTGTGCTGGGTTTCGAGATCAGCGACTTCAGCCACAATTCGTTCATGATCAATGCTGTTCCGGCCGATATCCCTGCCAACGAAAATATGCAGGGCATCATGGAGTCTATCCTTGAGAACTATAAAAAATCCTATTCGGATGTGAAGCTGGATGTGCGAAAAAAACTGGCCATGTCGCTGGCCAAGAGCCTGGCAGTAAAACATGGCAAAGTAATGGATACCGAAGAGATGAACGCGCTTACCGACGAGCTGTTTTCGTGCGAGATGCCTTACCAGACTCCCGCCGGCAAGCCTACACTGCATATCATGAAGCTGGATGAAATTGGCGATAAATTCAGGTAATGCATGAGAAATTTGTATTTTTGCCGCCTCAGTTGTAAACATCCTTTTTTGAATCTTGTTAGAATTCTGTATTAAACTAATTCATCATGCAGCATTTCAGACCCGGAGGATTTACCCTTCTCCCCCCAGTTGTAAAAAACCTGTTGATTATCAACGGATTGTTTTTCCTTGCTACCATAGCACTGGGCAATTCCTTTGGCATTGACCTGTACAGGGTGCTGGGGCTGCATTTTCCGGGAGCACAGAATTTTGCCCCTTATCAGTTTATCTCCTACATGTTTATGCACGGTGGATTTACCCACCTGTTTTTTAATATGTTTGCCCTGTGGATGTTTGGCAATGTGCTGGAAAATGTATGGGGGCCCAAACGGTTCATGGTGTATTACCTCATTACCGGGCTTGGGGCAGCACTGCTGCACTACGCCATCCTTTACTGGCAAATGCTCCCCACCCTCAGGGCTGTAAACGAGGTACTCAGCAACCCTGACCACGAAAGCATCAAAGGGTTTATCGAATCAGATTATTTCAAAATTGCATCCCAGGAGATCAACAACAATTTCAGGATCTTTCTGCGCGATTACAACAGCCTTATCAACGAAGCCCCCAACCAGGCCATTGTAAGGGCTGTAAATTTTCTCAACCAGTACAAAATTGATTTCCTTAATGCCCCGGTAGTGGTGGGTGCATCGGGTGCCGTTTTTGGTATTTTGCTGGCTTTTGGATTGCTTTTCCCCAACTCCCTTATTTACCTGTTCTTTGCTATTCCCATTAAAGCCAAGTACTTTGTAATGATTTACGGGGCACTTGAACTGTATTTTGGAATCTCACGTCCGGGAAGCAATGTGGCCCATTTTGCCCACCTGGGTGGTATGATCTTCGGGTTCATCCTGATACGCTACTGGAAAAGCAAAGGAAGGCTGTATTAAAGGGCTGGGATCGGATAAAGAAAGTAAGAAAAAAAGAGCATTATGCATTCATCGTCCATACTCACTGAGATTAAGAACTTCTTCCTGAAGGGTTCCATGCTGGCCAGGATCATCGGATTCAATATCGCCGTATTTATCCTGGTGGCCCTGATCAGGGTTTTCTTCTTTTTGCTGGATGCCCCTTCGGCTTATGATGCCATTATCAATTGGCTGGGTGTACCATCAGGCACCGATACGTTACTGGCAAGGCCATGGACCCTGATCACTTACATGTTTCTCCATTTTGACTTTCTGCATATCCTTTTCAACATGTGGATTCTGTACATCGGGGGCCGGTTGTTCAGGGACTTTCTTGGCGAGGACCGTATGCTGGGCACCTACCTTATCGGTGGGCTCATCGGTGCGGCCTTTTTCATCCTGGCATACAACTTTTTCCCGGTTTTCAGCGAAGTACGTCAAATGTCGGTAGCCATTGGTGCCTCGGCATCAGTATTGGCCATTTTTGTTGCCGTAGCCACCTATGCACCCAATTATCAGTTACCGCTCCTTATAATTGGCCGGATCCGCCTGAAGTATATTGCCATTTTTTTCGTGGTAATTGACCTGATCAGCATAGACAAAGGCAATTCAGGAGGTCACCTTGCCCACCTGGGCGGCGCACTATGGGGCTTCCTTTATGTTTCGCTGCTGAAAAGTGGTAAAGACCCGGCTAAATTTCTGGGGATCTGGTTGAAAGCTTTTGGTAGTATGTTTAAACCCAAACCGCGTATGCGCGTGGAATACCGCAACAACAGGCCCATGTCGGACGATGAGTACAACCGTCGCAGGGCAGCAGATCAGAAGCGAATGGATGCGATCCTGGATAAAATTTCCCAGCATGGCTACCAGAGCCTTTCTTCGGAAGAGAAAGAGATCCTGTTCAGGATGAGCAGCAAAGAATAAAATAATCCTACAATACATTGAAAACCCGCAAGAAGAGGAGTTTCCTGTCATCGGTACTGTTTTTTTTCAATCATCTGGCGGTGCTTGCATTACTTACAGTATATGCAGGAAGCTACATCAGCCCGGCCGTGTTCTGGCCAGTAGCATTCGCCGGTCTTGCATATCCGTTGATCCTGATCATAAATGTTGCATTTGTTGTGCTCTGGATCATGAGACTCAGGCCGTGGTTTCTGCTTTCGCTCATTGCAATTCTCATTGGCTGGAATCATGTAGGGGCTTTTATCCAGATTAACAAAAAAGGGGCTGATCTGCCCGGGTCGGGAAAGGCCATCAGTGTGCTCTCCTACAATGTAAGGGTTTTCGACCT
>SLIL01000326.1 GCA_007135645.1 Bacteroidales bacterium | reverse complement strand
ATAAAAACTCCATCCTGTTTTTTAAGTGTTTCACGTATTTTGGAAGGTTTTTTGTCTTGATTCAGGCAATTACACCCGACCAAATGACTGTACCGAAGGATTTTTATCATTCTTAAGAAAAGAAAAAAGCCCGTGAAGGAAATCCTTCGCGGGCTTTTTTTCATCATAGTCCGGCTTTTGAACCGGATTGTTATCTTTCAGCAACTTCTCCTACAATCCTGAAAATCGAGGTTGAAGGATCAGAGTTGGAGGTGACGGTAACAGTGCGGCTAATACGGTGAGGCCTGGGAGCCAGCCTGAATTCAATATTGATAATGCCTTCTTCGCCGGGCAAAATGGGTTCGCGTGGCCATGTATGCACGCGGGTTCCGCAACAGGCCCTAACATTGGTTAGGATAAGAGGTTCATCCCCATCATTGGTAAATTTAATGTCCATCCTTGTTTGGGGAAGATCATCCAGATATATTGTTCCATAGTCATAACGACTGACCTCCCACTTGAGCGCGGGTCCTTCTTTTTCTTTTGAAATGGCCATTCCTGCTCCTAAAAAAACAACCAGGAAAAAGATTAATATGTTTTTCATAAATTAATAATATTAAGTGGTTTGCAGATAAGGTTACCTTTTATTTTAAAGATATACGGCAACTTATGTGCCATTGTTACAACAACCTCAAAGTTAAGGAATTTATTTTTCCCCTTTTAACATCCTCGATAAAATCAGAAACTTTAACACTTTAATTATTCTTTAAACTGTCCTTATTTGAAGATCAAAAAAAACCCGGAATACAAATTGTATTCCGGATTCCGAAATGAATTCATTTAAGGTCTCTTAACCGTGGCATTTGTTGATACAGTCAGCAATTTGTGTTACTGCATCGCCTTTCAGGTAGTAAAAAGTTTTTTTACCACTTCTTCTTGAGTCAAGTACACCCTTTGTTTTAAGAATGTTAAGGTGGTGTGATGCTGAAGCTTGCTCGATTTTAAGTGCTTCATAGATCTCCGTTACATTCATTTGTTCCTTTTGCTCAAGCATATCAATGATTGCTATCCTCATAGGATGTGCAATTGCCCTGAGCTTACTGGCTGCTTCTTCCAGTTTTTTAGGGTCCAGTTTACTTTGTGCCATAATAATCAGATTTTAGTTTGATAATCAATTTATAATACTAACCACACAACAAATATATGAATATATTTTGCAATAAACAGATTTTTTTGAAAAATAAACAGATTTTCGACTTTTACCAAATAGCTTTTAATCAGTTTTTTACAAAACACAAGCAAAATAAATTATAGCTAAAAAGGTCTATGGTTAACATTGCACTTTTAAACTCACTGGCAATCAGAAAAATACATCATTTATATGGATACATAAAATGCAAGGTATTACTTTTTGGGTGAACAAACTTTGGAAGAAAAGAATTCCCTGTTCATTTGCGCGATGAACTCAACGGAAATACCCTTGGGGCAGTCGTATTCGCAGGCATAGGTGTTGGAACAGTATCCAAAGCCCATTTCGTCCATCTTTTCCACCATTCTTTCCACCCTTTCGGCAGCCTCTACCTTGCCTTGGGGCAGCATGGCATACTGCGATACTTTGGCAGAAACAAACAGCATTGCCGATGAATTCTTGCATGCTGCCACACAGGCACCACAGCCAATGCAAACTGCAGCATCAAAGGCTCTGTCTGATATTTTTTTATTGATGGGGATGGTGTTGGCATCCTGGGCTGTTCCGGTATTGATGTTAACAAACCCTCCTGCAAGCATCACTTCCTCAAAGGATGACCTGTCAACCACCAGATCTTTTATAATGGGAAAAGCTTTGCTTCTCCAGGGCTCAATTACAATGGTGCTGCCGTCTTCAAACTCACGCATGTGCAGCTCGCAGGTGGTGGTATTTCTGAGAGGCCCGTGCGGACGTCCGTTGATATAAAGACCGCAACTACCGCAAATCCCTTCACGGCAATCATGCTCAAAATGAACGGTTTCTTCTCCCTTTGCAATGAGCTGTTCGTTAAGGTAGTCAAGCATTTGCAGAAAAGACATTTCGGGAGATACATCATTTAAGGGATAATCCTCAAATTTTCCTTTGGTCGCGCCATTTTTCTGACGCCATATTTTTAGTTTGAAATTCATATCGCAAGATCTTAATTATTTATAACTTCTTTCCTTGAGTTCCACATTCTCAAACACAAGAGGTTCTTTGTGTAAAACAGGGGTTTGTTGGTTCCCTGCATATTCATAGGCCGAAACATGGGCATACCCGGCATCGTTTCGTTGTGCTTCTCCCTGTTCGGTCTGAAACTCTTCGCGAAAATGAGCACCACAAGATTCTTTGCGATCCAGGGCATCCTGACACATGAGCCTGCCTACCTCGAAAAAGTCGGCCACACGAAGTGCTTTCTCAAGCTCCTGATTGTATTCATCAGCAGTGCCCGGCACTTTTATTTCCTTCCAGAACTCATCCTCCAGATCGTTGAGCATGGCAATTCCTTTTTTCAATCCTTCTTCGCTGCGCACCATACCGCAGTGATCCCAGAGTATCTTGCCCAGCCTTTTGTGGAAAGAGGTAGCACTTTTGGTACCATTTACAGCCATGACCTTGCTGATACGGTCTTTCACCTCTTTTTCTGCCTTTTCAAATTCAGGAGTATCGGTGGAGAAACGGGGTGTGCGAATTTCATCGGCCAGATAATCACCAATAGTGTAAGGAAGAATAAAATATCCGTCACCGGAACATTGCATCAGGGAGCTTGCCCCAAGTCTGTTAGCCCCGTGATCGGAGAAATTGCTTTCACCCACTGAATAGAGTCCGGGAATGGTGGTCATCAGGTTATAATCCACCCAAAGTCCGCCCATGGTGTAATGGCCCGCAGGATAAATACGCATGGGTTCTTTGTAGGGATTGATCCCTGTGATCTTCAGATACATTTCAAAGAGGTTGCCGTACTTGTCTTCGATGGTCTTTTCTCCCTGCTTGTTAATGGCATCTTTAAAATCCAGGTATACCGACAAGCCTGTATCTCCAACTCCGTATCCGGCATCGCACCGCTCTTTTGCAGCTCTCGAAGCCACATCGCGGGGCACCAGGTTTCCAAAAGCCGGGTAACGTCTTTCCAGGTAATAATCTCTCTCGTCTTCAGGAATTTCGTTAGGTGGTCTTTTATCGGCCTTCTTTTTAGGCACCCATACCCGCCCGTCGTTCCTCAGCGATTCAGACATAAGGGTGAGCTTTGACTGATAATCGTTGAGCACCGGTATGCTTGTGGGGTGGATTTGAATAAAACTTGGGTTGGCAAAAAGTGCTCCTTTTTTATGCGCGGCCCAGGCTGCCGAAGAGTTGCTCCCCAGCGCCAGGGTAGATAGATAAAACACCGTACCGTATCCTCCTGTTGCCAGCACCACGGCATGTGCTGAGTGGCGCTCAATTTCACCGGTAAGCAGGTTGCGTGTTATAATACCTCTGGCTTTGCCGTCGATCATTACCAGATCGAGCATATCCCTGCGGGAGTACATTTTAACTGTCCCTTTGGCAATTTGCCTGCTAAGGGAGGAGTAGGTTCCCAGCAGGCACTGCTGGCCGGTTTGGCCTTTGGCATAAAAAGTACGGGAAACCTGTACCCCACCAAAAGATCTTGTTTCAAGAGCCCCGCCATAGTCACGGGCAAATGGCACTCCCATGGCAGCAAACTGGTCTATCACCAGGTTGCTGACCTCTGCAGCCCTGTAAACATTGGCTTCGCGGGCACGGAAATCGCCTCCCTTGATCATGTCATAAAACAGACGGTAAACGCTGTCACCGTCATTTTTGTAATTTTTTGCCGCGTTGATACCCCCTTGTGCCGCAACAGAATGGGCACGGCGCGGAGAGTCCTGGAAGCAAAATACCTTAACATTGTATCCCAGTTCGCCAAGGGTACTTGCAGAAGATGCTCCCGACAAACCACTGCCCACTACGATGATATCCAGCTTTTTTTTGTTGGCCGGGCTTACCAGGCGCAAAGAAGACTTATAGTTGTTCCATTTATCGGCCAGGGGGCCTTGTGGTATTTTAGAATCAAGCTTTATCATTGCTTTCTATATTAAATTCCTTAATGTATATTGACTAAAAGATGAAGTAAAAATACAGGGGTATAATGGTAAATCCCACTGCAATTACTATGGCATAGATGGTTCCTGCTACCTTTATGGCGGGCATGTATTTATCGTGATTGAGCCCAAAAGACTGGAAAGCAGACTGGAAAGCATGCTTAAGGTGAAAACCCAGAAACAGGAAAGACACCACATATACAACAACAACCCAGGGAATCTTAAAGGTATGGACTACCATGGGATAAAAATCAGTGCCATCAGCAGCCCCACCATAAAGCGGCACCAGACCCAGCTTCACAAAAAAGAAATGATACAGGTGCAACAATAAAAAAATGAAGATGATGATCCCCGAGTGAATCATGAATTTGGAAAAGTGAGATGTCCCGGATTTTGGAGAAACATAATATCCCACAGGGCGCGATCTGCGATTGTGTATTTCCAGAACTATCCCAATGATGATATGAATGATAAATCCTGCAAACAAAATGTATTCGGCAATCTTAACTGCAGGATTTGTGAGGAGAAACTCTACCGCTTTGTTGAAACTCTCCCCCCCATCGGGCTTGATCAGCAACAAATTGGTAGCCAGGTGAGATACCAGGAAAAGCATAAGAAATGCCCCGGCAGCTGCCATGATGTATTTATGGCTGATTGAACTCAAACTAAATGCTTTTTTGCTCATATTTATTACGATTGAAAAAATTAATTGATTAACTCTGAAGATCTTCTCATTCCCGCTTACCTGTATGGCTTCTTATAGATCCGGTAAAGGAGTATGAGAGTTGTATAAAAAGGAAAGAAAGTTTATAAGTTTGTAAAATAAAAATAATGCCTT
>SLIL01000265.1 GCA_007135645.1 Bacteroidales bacterium | reverse complement strand
TGGTGCGTGAACTGGAAAACCTGCTTAACCACCAGGGAGAGCTGGTACACACGTTTTCTGCCGCCCAAATGGGATTGGGAGCAGGAGTTTATTATGTACGCTTTACTGTAAACGGAGAAACCAAAACACAACGAATCATCGAAATATAGGTTTTCTGTTTATTAAATCAAAAAAACGCCATTGCCAACGCATACAAATGACATTGTTCGCGAACTCCCCCTCTTAGGGGGTCGGGGGGTATTGTAATTCTCAGATTGAAATAAACAAACAATATATTCCCCGGCGTTAAAATGCACACAAACCGGGTAAAAAAATATCTCCGGATGAAGAAATTCCTTGTTCGCTTTGCCGTTTTGGGTTGGTGGCATCTGCCCTTCAACCGTCAGAACAAAGAGCGTATCAAGGGATTTTTTTTTACCCTCCTCCCCTTTCTTTTCAAACACAGCCAAACCTACCGCAACTGGAAGTATACCCGTTCTCTGGCAAAGTCCGACTTCCGGTTTAAACCCGAAGACTTTCCATTAGGCTGGCCCACTGATCCGGTCGATGTCTCACCTTTTAACCCCGAGTCATCAGATAACACCCAAAAGGATAACTCACCGGATACTGCCATCATCATTCACGCTTTTTACAGCGATGTGTTTGCTGATCTGCTGGAGAAGATCAAAGTGTTGCCGGCATCGGGTAAAATAAAGTTATTCATCAGCACCCGTGATGAAATACGGAATTCAATTGAATCACTTTTAAAGCAACAGCCCCATCCCTGGTACCTGGAAATTTTTGCAAATCATGGAAGGGATATTCTCCCTTTTATAAAAATTGCACCCAAAGCCATAGAAGAAGGGTACGATCTGATTTTGAAGCTTCACACCAAAAAATCAGACCACCGGCTCACCGGCGAAGTATGGAGGAAAGAGTTGTATAACAGGTTGTTGACTGCTGATATTTTTTCCAATATGCAACATCTGTTTCGACAGGTTCCCCGGGTGGGGATTGCGGGACCAGCGGGCCACATTGTTCCCATGAGTCTTTATTACGGGGGAAATGCCCGCGCTACTGGCTGGTTTGCTTACCGGTTGGGAGTAAAGCCCACCGACCTCCAGCAGTTACAATTTGTGGCAGGTTCAATGTTTTACATCAGATCAAACGTTTTAAAACCACTGCTGGACATGGGAATAGATGAGTCGTACTTCGAGCCTGAGCAGGGCCAGCAGGATGGCACTCTGGCCCATGCCTATGAACGGGCTTTTGCCCTGGCCTGCCATGCTACCCGCCATGTTGTGGTTGCTACCTCTTCAACGACAGAAAAACTGGAAAAAGAACTCACTCTCCATCACCCTTTTACCTGGTGATCACTCCCCCGCTTCGGCCTTTCTTCTCGCGATCATCGCCTCGGCAGCCCTGAGGTTATTGTGCTGATTGGTGGTTCTTTCCTCTTCAGGGATATTGATCAACAGCTCCCTTGCTTCTTCATATTTGCCAAGTCTGAAGTATACAGCAGAAAGATTGGTCACTCCATCGCTAGTGGGAAAAATAGACACAGACCTTTCAAGGTAATAGCGGGCTTGTTCGTACCTTTCGTTGCGGAAATGGGCTGCTCCCAGATTGTTTAAAACATTGGTACTTCCGGGGTGCAATTGATAGGCAATATTATAGTAGTGAAACCCATTCTGCATATCCCCAAGATTCACGTAAGCCAGTCCTATGTAAGAAGTAATGGGGTTGGCCTGCGGATCAAGGTTTTTCAAAGGTGTAAGGGCCTGGGTGGAATGACGCAAAACAGCATTCCAGTTCTGGGCACGGATATGGGCACGGGCCTGTTTTAATTCTTTTTCCTGCCTGACCGTATGGTTTCCGTAAACCGAACCAAAAATAAATACAGCCAGAAAAGGGATCATCAATATAAAACGACTTATTTCCACTTCACGATGCGGCTTAACCTGATGATAAAGAGCAAGAGTGCAAGCAAACATCACAGCAAGAAACGACTGATGAAAAATCCTTTCATAGGGGAAATCAAAAAAGGAAGCAACCAGGTATCCGGTAAATCCGAAGATCAGCGACAGGGCCATAAACTTCTGTTTCTGCTCCTGCCCGTAATAAATCACCCTGAAAAGAAACAAATATGCCATTCCAAACAAGGAAAGATAGAGTAAAAAGCCAAAGATCCCCTTTTCTGAAAATACCCAGAGAAAATCGTTATGTGGACGTTGCCAGTTGAGCTGATCCTCACGGAAGAACCGTCCTTCGAAATAATAAGGTGCATGGAGCTTCCAGTTGCCCGGGCCATAACCGGTAACAGGCTTTTCGGCGATCATGGATGCCGTACTTTTCCAGATGTTGATACGGTGAATGTTTTGTGCAGATGTGGGATCGGTAATACTTCTGAATTGTTGAATGTAAGGATTCTGGCTGCCTGTGGAACTAACATAAAAAATACCTGCAAGGGCGAGCACACCGGCCAGGGTGCCTCCCAGAACGACCCGGCGCCATACCATTGGCAGATCCAGCTTTTTACCGGTAAAAAGAACTGCTACTACCAAAGCAGCAACACCAAAAATAACCCCAAGCCATACGGCACGGGTTTGAAGCAAAACAATAAAAATTAGTTGCAATGCAACTGCTGCTACTGCCAGCCATCGTAAGACCCCTTTATGCAGGAAAATTCCGGCAAGAGTAAAGGGCAATCCCATAAAGACCGCGATAGAAAAAAGGTTTTTGTGAGCCATAAACCCATCTACCAGGTAAAGCACCGGACGATTGTAAGGATCATCGGCAATGGTGGGAGCTGCAGCCAGCACCACCCGTTGATAGTATTGCATAAATCCGATCATTACGGCAATAAGGGCAAATGCCGAAACAAGAGGGATGAGTTTTTCTTCCCAGTTTTCGGTGCGCACCAGAAGCATCGCACCCATTAAAGCAATTGCTCCTGTGTTGAAAACTTTCAACAGATCAAAAATCGATTCAACAGGATTGGTGGATAAATATGCCGTAACTGCCGACACGGCAAACCACAATCCAAAAACAAGGAAAAATGGATTACTCAATATTCCTGATGAAACCCTGAAGGATGAAACCCTGTAAAAGAAAAACAGGGTGAATCCGGCCAGGAACAGATTCAGCATATATAATCTGGGCATCATCACCTGATCAAGAGTGTCTGTATTGTGAATTACGGGAAGCAGAATGATAAGAAAACCGAAGAAGACATAAAACAGTACGTTATTATATTGTGGTTTTGGTTTGCTCACTTCCTTTTTAGGCTGGTGTTTTGGGTGATTGTTCTTTCTTTTTCGGGACATAAAATAATTATTAACGGTACAGCTGCAAAAATAATACTTTTTTACAGCATTCATAAATGATAACAAACCCTGTTTTCGCCTGTCTATTAATACATTATGTCAACAAAGTGGTTTTTATGGTAAGAGTAAGGGTGATTAATAGCTAAACTGTCATATAGTATGCATACGTATTGAACTTAGAGGTTTTCATAATATTTCTTTGTTTTTTACATAAATAATACGATATTTGCAACCTTGCTCGTATTGTGGATTCCATACAATACTGCAATTAAATCAGAAAATAATCAACAAACAACGCGAAAACAAAATTAACTCAGTATTAACCAACTAAAAAATGGAGGAACGCTTATGGAACAAAAAGGGAAAGGCATTTCCATTCGGAAATAATGCTTTCCCCCAGCAAAAAATGATGCTTTTAAAAACATAAATGGTCGTATTATTTATGTTTTACAAAAGATTCATGAGGGGTTTTTTGCTAATTTTAGTTGACAAGCAACCATAAAACAGGAAATATACGGTTGTTGATCATAATTCTATCCACCCCTTGCGAAATTGAACGCTTACAAAGATTAATCACTGAACTGTTTGTTTAGCCAGTTCAAAATTTTAAATTAATTCATTATTTATGAAAAAATTTCTATTTGTTTTTACCCTACTAACATTTACTTTCGGAAGCGTGCTTAACGGCTACGCTTCAGGAACCAAAACCGGGGAAGAAGCAGAAATTACTGCCTTCGACATGGGTGCTATCCAGGTTGGAGACGAAGTAATTGACAGCGATGAGGCTACTGTGGATATTACAGTTGCTTTCGGAAGCGATGTCACTGCCATCACCCCCACTGTTACGGTATCAGAAAATGCTGAATATGGCCCCGTAGGAGCTGTTGACTTCTCTGCACCGGTTACCTTCACTGTAACCAATACCGTATCAGACGTTGTAAAAGACTGGTTGGTAACTGTACACTTTGCTGAAAACTCTGAAGCTGAAATTACCGGCTTTACCCTTGCTGAGCAGGCATCTGATGCTGTAATCAACTCAGCAGCGGCTACCGTTGATGTAGAAGTTGTATTTGGCACCGATGTAACCGCTCTTACACCCACTGTCACTGTTTCTGAAAATGCAACCGTTGATCCTGCTTCAGGAGAAACCGTTGACTTTTCTGATCTGGTAACTTACACCGTAACAGCCGAAGACGGAACCATAAAAACATGGTCTGTTTCTGTTACTGTTGCTGCTGCAAGCACTGCAGCCGACATCCTTGATTTTGAGCTGAATGAACAAACCGGACCTGCCGAAATCGATATGGACGAACAAGAGATCCACATTGAAGTTGAGTTTGGTACCGATGTTACTGTTCTTACGCCCACTATTACCATTTCTGCAAATGCTACCATTGATCCTCTGAGTGACGTACCACAAGACTTTACTAACCCTGTGGTTTATACCGTTACTGCCGAAGATCAGGTAACCGTTAAAGAATGGACTGTATTTGTAACCGTAGCTGATGATGACATTGATGCATACCCATTACCGTTTGCTGAAGACTTTACCGGTGTTGAAGTAGGTACTATTCCTGTTGACTGGGTAAGAACCCACACCAACTGGGGCGTGTTTGCTTCCAACAATG
>SLIL01000014.1 GCA_007135645.1 Bacteroidales bacterium | reverse complement strand
TGGTAGGTTCAGACCGCACCACCTTTACCGGTGATGTGGGGAATAAAATCGGTACTTACCTGAAAGCCCTTGCAGCCTTTGATAACCAGGTGCCGTTTTATGCCGCCCTTCCTTCTTCTACCATTGACTGGGAACTGGAAGACGGAATCCGCGATATACCCATTGAAGAGAGGGGAGAGGAAGAGGTAAAATATGTGGAAGGATTGTGTGATGGAGTTTTGAAAAAAGTTTTGATCACTTCACCGGAAACCCGGGCGGCCAATTTTGGTTTTGATGTGACCCCGGCACGCCTGGTAACCGGTATTATCACCGAGAGGGGGATTTGCAAAGCCAGCAGCGAGAGCATTTTTGAACTTTATCCTGAAAAAAGAAAATAACCATGGATGAGGGGTATATCAAATTCCGATGCGAATGGAGGAAAACTGAAAAAACAGATCAAACCTTTGTTGATGCGTTGAATATCTGGCGCAAAAAGCTTTACGATCTCCATTTGATCGGGCAGTATGAGAATGGTATTGGTTTCGGAAATATCAGCATGCGCTATAAAAACAATCAGTTTATCATTACCGGATCAGCTACCGGGGGTTTTCCAGTGCTTGATCACAATCATTATACGATAGTTACTTCCTTCAATTATTTGACCAATACGGTCTGGTGCACCGGCCCCATTAAAGCTTCCTCCGAATCCCTTTCCCATGCCGCTGTTTATGAAGCCTACTCCGGGTATGGGGCGGTGATCCATGTTCATCATCGTGAAATGTGGGAGAAACTTCTTCACAAACTACCAACCACACCAGAATATGTTGCCTTTGGAACCCCCCAGATGGCAAATGCCATAAAGGAAATCCTCGCCAGTGATCTGTGCAGCCAGCATAAAATCATTGTTATGGGAGGCCATGAAGACGGCCTGTTGACTTATGGTAAAGACCTTTATGAAGCAGGGGAAGTCTTACTGTTCTGGTTTAATAAGATCATGCATAATTCTACTTTCACACATTAAATCATTTTTGTGTAACCGCAACGGAATACCATTACCAACTTTCTGTAAAAAAATTGTGCCTTTTTAACAGGTTAGCATGGCCTGTTTTTTAGGATTATTTTGTGTTTTATGTCTGTAAAACTTCTTTTAAATGAAATACAAACAGGTAAAACGTATCACAAATACTATAGATGAAAAACATAATCATGTATAGTAGTAGCAAAAATAACTCTATAAAAATTAGCAATTCTCATAATTTATGATTAAATTCATAATTAAAATAACCGTTTGAACTGTCTTGGTCAATCATTACCTTTTAAATTGTTTTTCAAACTAAAACAAAAACGCCATGAATTTATCGCTTACCACAAAAACTGGCTTAGGATATTTTTGCACATTTTTACTTTTAATTGTGCTAAACCTTGGAAGTTCTTTCGAACTGATAGGCGCAGAAACCATTCAGCTGGGCAGTGGCACACAAACCACAGGCCTCAATGAAGCTTCGCCCATTAACATCAACAATCAGAGCATCCGGAGTCAATGGGTCTATACCAAAGATGAGTTATCTGATGCAGGCTTACCTCGCCTGATCACAGCCTTTGGATTGTATGTAAATACGGCTCCCGTTTATGCATTGCCAGGCTTTACCATTCGTATGAAACATACAGATGCAACCAATGCAGCATCCCATGACGACGGGCCTTTTACTGTGGTATATCAATCGGAAAGTTATTTGCCACAGGCCGGCGGCTTTGATATGCTCGAGTTTACCCGTCCTTTTTTCTGGAATGGAGAGGATAATATTCTGGTTGAAGTTTGTTTTGATCCTGTTGAAGCTGCCAGCAACAGTGGTACGATACGATTTTATACATTGGCCAATGGGTTCAGGTTTATCAGAAACAATGAAGGTGCCTGTGACCAGGTTACCAACTCCACCAGTAGCAGAAAACCACAGGCTCAGATTGTACTGGAGGATATCAATGAAAATGATGCAGGGCTCATCTCCATTGTGGATCCCGTAATGCCATTTGCCCCGGGTCAGCGAACCGTGCAGGCACAGCTATTTAATTTTGGAAGCAGTAATCTTACTTCGGTTCAATTGAACTGGGAGGTGAATGGGGCTGCACAATCATCTGTAAGCTGGACCGGCGATATTACCACCAGCGGATCAGCTATTGTGAACCTTGGGGAATTTGATTTTACGTTTGATCAGGTGTATGATATCAGAGCATGGACAAGCACTCCCAATGGGGTTGAAGATGAGCAATTTACCAATGACACCATACTCGTTGAAGAGTTAATACCTGCCATGGCGGGTGTTTATACCATTGGGGGCTCATCTCCCGATTTCAATACCTTGCAGGAGGCAGCTGATGAAATTGCCCTCAGGGGGGTAGTGGGTGCAGTAACGTTTAATATACGCCCAGGTATTTATAATGAGCAATTTATCATCAACCCCATAGCAGGAACCTCAGACGAGAATACCGTTACCTTCCGGTCAGAAACCGGCAACAGGGAAGATGTGGACATAACTTTTAGTTCTTCATCGGGCTCCAATTACCTGGTCAGGATCAATGGGGCATCCCATATCCATTTTGAGAACCTGACCTTTGAGGCCACCAACTCCAGTCAATCGCGCATTTTCAGCCTGGGGGCAAATACCAGTCATGTTACTATTGAAGGCAACTTTCTTAAGGCACCTTACAGCACAAGCTCAGGCACAGCAGTGGCACTGGTATTTGCAAGTGGTAATAATATAGATGCATTGAGTATACTTGATAACCATTTTCAGGGTAGTGCTTACGGGGTTTACATGACTGCAAGCGCTTCCGGAAGGTCAACCAATGTTGAAATCCATAACAACCTCTTTGAAACACAGGGTCGACGTGGAATTGATTTAAGACAAAACGATGGCTTTTCTATTTCAGGAAATAACTTGTTTTCCAACGGTGGTAATTACTTTGCCATGTATTTTGATAATGCTGTAGGGCAAAAGGAGATACTTGGCAACAAGATGAATGTGGTGAATGGAAGCTATGGAGTTTACTTCCTGAGCAGTTCAGCATCCGAATCCCAAAGGGCGTTGATTGCCAATAATTTTATAAGGGTAGGGGATTCATCCAATGCCTATGGGATATTTCTGGAATGGGGCATCAGTCATTTTGATATTTATCACAACAATATCCTGATCACGGGTTCGCATGCTACCAATGGCAGGGCACTCTCAGCCACAAATACAAACAACAATAACCTGAACATCAAAAACAACAACTTTATCAATACAGGTGGAGGATATGCACTTTGGCTCGGCACATCCAACGGACTGGAAATAGATCATAACAATTATTTAACTACCGGCCCTGCCCTGGGCAGATTAGGTAATAATATTGCTGCCAGTCTTGAAGAATGGCAGGGCTTTACCAGCCAGGACAATGCTTCTTTGAATCTTGATCCCAACTTTACTTCGGTCTCGGAACTCTATGCCAACAGGGTTGAGCTGGTTGGTGCCGGCATTTATGTGGGTATTGATACAGATATTGACGGAGTGGCCAGGGATACTGAAAATCCCGTGATTGGTGCCAATGAACTTTCACCGCCCGACAACGATGCGGGTATCCTTGCCCTTAATACACCTGCCATACCCTTTGATGTTGGGGCCAACGATGTGAATGTAAGGCTCAGAAACAATGGTGCTGCTACGCTTACCGCTGTTACCATTGCATGGGAAGTAAATGAAGCAGAGCAGGAAAGTTATAGCTGGACAGGTACCCTTGAGCCCGGCAATGAAACCGATGTTACCATTGGATCCTTTTCATTTACTATAGATACCCGTTATGATCTGAAAATATGGAGCAGTATGCCCAATGGAGAGGAAGATCCTTTTAACATCAATGATACATTGTGGATAGATAATGTTTATGCTGCCCTGAGTGGTGAATTTACCGTAGGTGGGAGCAATCCCGATTTTGAGGACCTTGCTAGGGCTGTTACCAATCTCAATATTGGTGGTGTTACCGGGCCGGTAACCTTTAACATCCGCACAGGCACATACAATGAGCAACTGGCGATCGTAAACTACCCCGGCAGCAGCCCCGAAAATCTTGTTACTTTTCAGTCAGAATCAGGAAACCGTGAGGATGTAAATATTACCTGGAACAATACTGTATGGAATGTGAACTATACCATTTTGCTCAATGGGGCACGCAATATGGTGTTTCAGAATCTCACCTTTTCTGCTACCCAAACTACCTATGCAAGAATTATGGAATTGTTGTCAGCAGAAAACATCCTGATTACCAATTCAGTATTTCAGGGTGTACCCAATGCAGGTAATTTTAGTCAAAGGGCTTCTTTTATTGCAGATAACAGCTGGCATCGCGATATCGTGGTAACTGGAAACCATTTTAAGGACAATAGTTTTGGTGTATTCTTATACTCCAGTTCCAATACTACCGGAATTATTGTGGAAGACAATACCTTTGAGAATCAGAGCAGGAATGCCATATATATTCGTAATCAGATTAACCCTCAGATTCGTGAAAATACTATATTTACTGAATCTGCCACCGGCAACTATCGTGGAATAGAAATGATCAGTACTGCAGGAGGGTTTGAGTTGTCCTTTAACAGGATCACTTCCAACAATGGAGATTATGGTATTTACCTCAGCAGTGCCAATGGAAATGCAACCGACCGGGGCTGGTTGTTCAACAATTTTGTTCATATAAATGCCAGTGGTACTTTTGCAGGGATTCATAACGTGAGTTCTTCCTATCTGAACGTTTTCTTCAACAATGTGAATGTTACAGGATCTTCCACTGCCAGCAGGGCACTTTATACTTCAAGTGGAAATAACAATGCTTTCCTGAACAACATTTTCAGCAATGCTGCCGGAGGGTTTGCTTTTTATATGAATACTGCAGGCTCAGTGAGCACCATCGATCATAACAACTACT
>SLIL01000230.1 GCA_007135645.1 Bacteroidales bacterium | reverse complement strand
CTTTCGATCCAAGATTTTTATTTATGTGGCCCAATGCGCGCATCGGGGTTATGGGTGGCGAACAAGCCGCGAGAGTATTGACTCAGCTGAAGAAGGCTAAAGGCAAAAATGGAGCTGATGTAACTCAAAAATCAGATCAGCAGCTTTTTGACGAAATAAAAGCCAGGTATGATTACGAAAGTTCGGCCCTTTATTCCACGAGTCGTATCTGGGATGATGGTATTATTGATCCGGCAAATACCCGCAAGGTTTTATCCATAGTGCTGGAAGTGGTTTCCAATAAAAAGTGGAGCGAAAACAAGACCGGTATTTATCGCATGTAAGGGGCATGTTTAAGAAGCGTTTTGCCTTATAATCAGGTTAAAACTTAATGTATTTATCAGATATGGAAAAGGTGACATCCTATAAAAATATAGAAGCAACGCTTGAGAATGGGATTTTTACCGTTGCTTTTGCAAGGGAGGCAAAAAGAAATGCCATTAATGAGCAAACCATGGATGAATTGCTGGAGGTATTGAAAGCTTTTCCGGTCGATGGATCTGTGAAAATTGCACTTCTGAAAGGGAAGGGTAGGGATTTTTGTGCAGGGGCCGATCTTGACTGGATGCGCAATACCCAGCAAATGGACGAACAAGCCCTGCAGCAGCAAAACATGAAACTTCAGAAAGTGTTTGAGCTATGGCACAACCTGCCAGTATTGACCATTTGCCTGGTGCACGGCAATGTGGTAGGTGGTGCACTGGGTATTATGGCAGCTTCTGACGTGGTTATTGCCAGACCAGAATCAAAGTTCAGGTTTTCTGAAGTAACCCTGGGGTTAATGCCTGCAACTATAGCCCCCTTTATTTTGCAGCGCACCACCAGCAGGTTTGTGCGCAATGCCATGATCACAGCGATAGAGTTTCGCACCGATAAGGCTTTTGAGCATGGCCTGGTGGATGTGATTGCCGATCAGTCATTGCATGAAAGCACTATTGATGAATATTTTGAGGCGATGAACAAAACTGAGCCAGGGGCTGTTGCTAAAACCAAAAAACTTTGCAACGACCTTGTCTTCAACAGGATAACCGAGCCCCTGGATCAATATACAACTGCCCTGCTGGCCAGTGTTAGAAAGTCAGAGGCAGCTGCAAGCAGAATTGCTCATTTTTTTGAATCAATTGACAAGAAACATGGAAATAAATAAAGTTTTGATTGCCAACAGGGGTGAGATAGCTGTAAGGATCATGCGAACCCTTAGGCAATTGCAGATAAACAGCATAGCCCTTTATGCAAATGAAGAGGCAGATGACCTGCATGTGCTGACTGCCGATGAAGCTTTTGGGCTGGGCAACGGCACTTTGCAGCAAACCTGGCTAAACATACCGCTGATTATCCATATTGCCCTTGAAGCAGGTGCCGATGCTGTGCATCCCGGCTATGGCTTTCTGTCTGAAAATAATGCCTTTGCAAAAGCATGCGAGGATGCCGGTTTGATTTTTATCGGCCCCTCCAGTGATGTGATCAAAAAAATGGGGAGCAAAATAGAAGCATCTGCATGGGCAAGAAAAGCGGGGATTCCACTGTTACCCAGGCTCGAAGGAACTGCCGAAGAACTTATTTCCATGGGCAGAGAACTGGAGTTTCCTTTGCTGGTAAAAGCCGCAGCAGGGGGTGGAGGAAAAGGAATGATCCGCATTGATGATGTTTCGATGCTGGCCCAGGCGGTAAATGCTGCATCGGGACAAGCCAGAAGATATTTCGATGATGATAAGGTATACCTTGAGAAATACGTGGAGAACCCCAGGCACCTGGAAGTACAGATTCTGGGAGATCATTTTGGTAATGTTGTGCATTTGCATGAGCGCGAGTGTACTTTGCAACGCAACCATCAGAAAGTTGTAGAGGAAGCCCCATCGGTATCGCTGAATGCAGAAAACCGGGATGCATTGCATCAGGCTGCTGTGGATCTGGCAAGGGCAGTTAATTATACCAGCGCCGGGACTGTTGAATTCATCCTCGATGAGCAGGGCAATTTTTATTTTCTGGAGATGAATACCCGTATTCAGGTGGAACATCCCGTTTCTGAGATCATAACAGGTATTGACATTGTAAAAGAGCAACTGCATATTGCCATGAAAAAGCCCCTTTCCTTCAAACAGCAGGAGGTTGTTGCGAAGGGGCATGCCATAGAGTCAAGGTTGTATGCAGAAGATCCGGCCAATAACTATATGCCATCAGCAGGTGTGATACAAAAACTTGTGCTGCCTGCTGGTAAGGGGATAAGAGTGGATAGTGCTATTCAGAACAGTGGAAAGGTTCACCCTTACTATGATGCAATGATTGCAAAAGTTATTGGTTATGGCTCAGGCAGAGAAGAAGCCATAGAGAGGAGCAAAAAGGCATTGCAAGGGATAATGGTGCATGGTATTATAACGAACATTGATCTGCTTCTTAATATCATGGCGGATAAGGAGTATGAGCAAAATCGTATTTCTACCCACAGCATTTCCCGTAATCTTAATCATTGGGCCCTTCGAAAGCAACAGGAAGATGCACGTATTGTTGCGGCAGGATTATTTGTGTGGCTGGAAAGATATGCTGAGGCCAGTGAGGCTGCATGGCGCATGGCGTCGATGGAAAAGATCCTTGTTAACAATAAGGAAATGAGTGTTTTTCATCATCCTGTTGGTGATAAAGCCATAGAGCTGGAGTACAATGAGCAAACGTATTATTTTGAACAGATCGAAAAAACCGGCGATATAATTTCCTTTAGCTGGAACAAAACAGAGTTTCGGGTTGTTTTCCATTATTCATGGCAAAATGCAATGTTTCTTATTAATGGTATTCATTACCAAACAGTTCTTCCGAATGCTGTTGTAACACCCAAAATCAGCACCAATGGAGATGCATTGGCACTACCTGATCTGAAAGCGTCGCTTTTTGGAAGGGTACTGAAGATAAATGTCACAGAGAAGCAAGAAGTAAAGACAGGCGAGCCCCTGCTCGTGCTTGAATCCATGAAAATGGAAAACACGATCCTCGCTCCTGCTGATCAAATCATATCCCGGGTAAATGTAAAGGAGGGTGATCAGGTAAGTGACGGGCAGGTACTGATCAGTTTTGAGTGATGATAAGAAAGTTAGTATTGAAAATAAAAAAAGCAAAGTATGAAGAGTCCTTATTTTTCCTCCTCCCATGAGGAGTTCCGCTTAAAGGTTAGAGCATTTGCGGAAGAACATGTCAGACCTGTTGCCGCGGAACTGGACCAAAGCGAGAGATTTTCCGTTGAGTTGACCAAAGCCATGGGAAAGAATGGTTTATTTGGCATCAATATACCAGTAGAATATGGTGGCCATGGAAAAGACTATCGATCACTGGTGCTGGCTGTTGAAGAAGTAGCCCGCGTAGACGGGAGTCAGGCAGCCACACTGGCTGCACACAATTCACTTGGTATAGGTCCGATTTATATGTTTGGAACAGAGGATCAAAAGAAAAGCCTTATTCCTCAACTTACCTCCGGAGAGCATACCTGGGCTTTTGCCCTCACAGAGCCTAATGCTGGTAGTGATGCAATGGGAACTGAAACCAATGCCCTAAAAGAAAACGGGCAGTGGATCATTAACGGGCAGAAAATTTTTATTTCCAATGCTGCCTCTCCAATGTCTTTGGGAGCAACAATTCAGGCCATTACCGGAGAAAAGGATGGTAAAAAACAGCTCTCCACCATTCTGGTTGAAAGAAATACCCCCGGGTATTCCACTGAACGCATTACCAATAAAATGATGTGGCGCTCAGCTGATACCGGAAAGATCAGAATGGATAACGTAAGGGTGTCCGCAGACAACCTCCTTGGGATGGAGGGAAGGGGAGGGGCTCAGATGCTCGAAACTCTTGATAGTGGAAGACTTACAATTGGTGCCATGGGGCTTGGTTTGGCAAAAGGTGCCTTTGAAATGGCTCAGAAGTATGCCAATGAACGGCAACAGTTTGGCAAACCCATAAAAAAATTCCAGGCCATTGCTTTTAAGCTGGCAGATATGGCAGTCAAAATTGAACTGGCTTCTAATATTCTTTACAATGCTGTATGGAGAAAAGATAACGGACTTCCTTTTGGTAAGGAGGCTGCAATGGCAAAGCTCTACACCTCGGAGATAGCCCGGGAGATCGCCGATGAGGCAGTACAGGTGCATGGTGCATACGGGCTGGTTAGAGACCATGATATTGAAAGGTTTTATCGCGATCAGCGGATCCTGCAGATTGGCGAAGGAACCAGTGAGATTCTAAGGCTTGTTATTTCCAGGCACATTGACACCTAAAAAAGCAACTTTATGGAAGACCGTAAAAAAGACCATATCAACCTTGCTCTTACCAATCGCACAGGTACTGTTGACAAAGACTCCCGGTTTGTTTACGAACCCCTTTTGTCTGGTCATTCGGCACCCGAAATTCAGTCTGTTGATCTTGCAGGAAAAACCATGAAAGTTCCGGTTTGGATCTCCAGCATGACAGGGGGAAGTGGGATCGCACAGCATATCAATACCAACCTGGCGGCTGCTGCCAATGAATTTGGCCTCGGCATGGGCCTGGGCTCCTGCCGGATATTGCTGGAGTCAGAAAAGCATTTACCCGACTTTGATATGCGCAATGTTATCGGGGATGAACAACCTTTCTGGGCTAACCTGGGTATTGCCCAGCTTGAAGTAATGGTTGAAAAGGGAACCCTCAATGAAGTTACCGATATGGTGAACCTGCTTCGCTGCGATGGGTTGTTTATTCATGTAAACCCGCTTCAGGAATGGTTTCAGCCCGAAGGTGACAGGCTTAAGCATCCTCCCATAGAGATCATTAAAGAGGTACTCAACCAACTGGATATGCCGGTAGTGGTTAAAGAAGTAGGACAGGGTATGGGGCGTGAGAGTCTCAAGGCACTAATGGATCTACCCCTCGCAGGGATAGAATTCGCTGCTTTT
>SLIL01000244.1 GCA_007135645.1 Bacteroidales bacterium | reverse complement strand
AGGTCAAGGTTGCAGGGAAATTTCTGATGTGATCCTGATCATCTTTATTCATCTTTCCCATCATTAAGCCAGGCTAGGAAGTTTCATCAAAGAAAAGGTTGGTTTGCTCAACACCTTTAATTTTTTTGATCTCTTTTACCATTAAGTGTCCTTTGGATTCGTCTTTAAGGGTAATATAAAATGAAAATTCAAGTAACTGATTATGCTCTTCGCCCAGGGTTTTGACATTTACCAGTTTTAACTTTCCGCAATATTTTGATAGAATTTTTCCAAAAGGATTTTCCGCTTCCATATCTTCTCTTGTAGTGATCTGCATTAAAAACTCCCTGCGCTGGGGCAAGGCAAAATCCATCTTACTGATGATAAAATAAACGGCACCAATAATGAGTGAGCCCAGTATTGCAATGGAATAAAGCTTTACTCCCGAAGCAAGGCCTATGGTAAGCGAGAAAAATATAAACATGATGTCAGATGCATCTTTTACTGCCGTTCTGAATCGTATGATAGACATGGCACCCACCATGCCAAAAGCCCTGGCAAGATTATTACCGATAACCATAATTACAATGGCAGTGATCATGGTAAGCATGATTAATGATACGGTAAATGCTCTTGAGTAGTTTAAGCCTGTGTAGGTGTATTTGTAGAGGAAGGCTATGAAAAATCCGCAAAACATGGCTACCAATATGTTGGCAATTACATCTTTTGCTGTAATGGTAAAAACAAATATGGATTGAAAGTCTTCTATCATGCTTCAGAATATCTAGTAGGTAAAAATATTGTATTTTGTATTGACATCATATCCAATGGCGTATTTCGACAAGGCATCGTTACGGAGTCTGAATTCCTGAATTATTGATTTTGCCCATATTGGCATCCGGTCGGTATAATACTTTATTTCCAGTATAAAATGGGAAGGAAATAAATGTTTAAGCCCATGGTTATTAAAAAGCTCGTTGTATTTTGGGTAGATACTGCTGCGGATGTTCTTATCAAAAGTGATCCTTACACCAGCATCTATGAGTCCATGATAGGCTTCTCTTTCGTAGATCACCAGCACTGTGGGTTGCATAAATCGTTTTTTTACATGGTAAAAAAACCGTTTCGCATCTTTAAGCCCCCGATCATTCTCTTCCTTGTGAATATACTTCTCCACATCTGAAGTTTGCATGAGCGGAAGGACATGCTTATATTCAGTAAATGCACGATGCTTTTTTATGCGGTTCTCTATCTTTCGCTTTATCTCAAAAACAGTGTCAGCTTCCGGGTTATAGTCATTATAGCTTCTTATCCTGAACTTCTTCCTTAGTTCAACCCCTTCCACCTTTTCTGTATGGCACTCCAGGTTGCGTGTATCAAGGTAGATGCTACGAACGGTATATTGTGGCAAGGTATTGCCAGCTTTTAATGCATATTCATCGGGCCTGACAAAAGGCAGAAACCGTTTACGCATGCTATCCAGCAGGATATAGGGCACCAGGTATTTTCGTTCGTATCGGAGCATGATTATTAGTTGTTGTAAACTTCGTTTACCAGGCGAAGCAAATACTCCCTGAGGCTTAGAGGTTCAGAAGAGATGGTTACATCCTTAAGCATATTGGGGTAAAAACTCATGTCGTCTATATTGTTGTCTATACTTGCAATTACGAATAATTTCTGCCGGCCATCGATCATCTGAACTGCATTATCAAAACCTGTGATGGTGGCAGTATAGATTCTTCGGTCACGATGCGATTGAAAAGAGAGTTTTTGTCCTGCTGAGAGATGGGGTACCTGGTATAGGTTTACCGGAACCATAATAACGTAGTTGTCTGTACTTGCAACGCGAATAAGAGCATCGGTTGTGCTGCCGTTATTTCCCTGCTGACGAATAATTTTGCCACTAATGGGGCTTGTTATCACAAATGTGCCCATGAGCTCTTCAAGCATCTCTATTTGTTTCTCTATGGCCTGTATGTTGGATGAAATAAAGTCGAGCTGTTCCTGTTTTGCTCCTGCCTGCAGAGCCTCGTACTGATTTCTGGCAATGAGATAGTTTTGCTTTTTTACGGCATATTCTTTTTCAGAGATCTCATATTCTTCCTCAGGTATGTGCCTGCGTTCAAAAAGCACCTGGTTTCTTTCAGTGATCCGTTTTTGCGTTTCATATTCCGTTCTTGCCAGCACCATCCTTTCATAGGCAATGCTGATATCCTGGGGCCTTTCGCCTGAAGCATAAACTGAAAGCAGCTTTCTCTGGCGCATTAGTTCACCGGTTAACTCTGAATGCCTGCGTCGCTCAGTTTGTGAGCTCATAATACCAATTGTGTCACCTTTTGAAATATATTGCCTTTGAAAAAGATCGGGCATAAGGATAAATCCTGCCAGATCTCCACGCTGGAATTCGGTTACGGTATATTCAGAAATGGTATTGTGATAGTTGTCTCTGAGGCTGTTAACCAGGTTTCCATCGGAAGTGCGGGCTAACACCCATTCCTGTGAAGGATAGATAAGACCTTTACTGGAGATAGTATAAGTGTACTCAAATTTATTGGCAATAAAGATTATCAGCGATATAAGTATAAACGCCAACAAAGGGTATAATAATCTGTTTGGCTTCACAGTATAGTTCTTTACTTTTGTTGTACAGTGATTGAATCCATGAGTCACAATCGCTTATTAACTTTTTGTTAAGTTAAAGATAAGTTTGTGTTAAGATTCAGCCTGCAAAAGTAAGAATAATTTGGCACATCTATGGGAAATATGCAAAGGAATTAGAAGCGAAAAGTAATTAACTGAATGCAAAACATTCATTCAAGTACCACTGTATAGCCGGAATCCTCAATGATCTGGGCAATAAGGGCCAGGGATACTTTGTTTTTGTCATAAACTACCAACACCTCCTCACGCTCGTGCGATGCTGCTACACTTTCAACACCTTCCAGGATAGCAACCCTGCGGTTTACAAGGCCTTCACATCCACTGCAATCCATTCCGTGTACGGTAAGCACTGTCTCCACGCGATCTCCTTCGGCTGTTTCTGATTGCTTTTCAGTGAAAGTTTGCAGGTACCAGGGTGCGGCAAGCAGTACAAGTACAAATACAGTTACCAATCCCAGAAAAACGGTTGATTGCAGGCCCGGGCGCTGCCTCACGGCCGAACGGCCTTTCTTTCTTTGTATGTTTTTAATGGTCTGATACCATAATACAACAAGCAGTAAAAGTACCAGGGCAACAATAAAGGGCCAGAAAGCGATAATTCCGGAAAATGGACCTCCCACTGAGAGTCCCAGATTAAATGAAAAAGTAAAAAGATTATCTGATCTTATTGCACCAAAAAGTGATGCCATAAAGCTGAAAAAGAAGAATATCATGATAATTGCCGTTTGAGTTTTGTAATTATTTTGCTATTCAAAATTAAGAAAAAATATTAAATATGCTTAGATTTAATTTTCAGGGAAGAGTATAGCCATTTAAGAAGTTATTCAATTAAATGTGAATACTCAGAATCAATACACCGAATCTGCTAAAATAACCACCATCATCAGCAAAAAGTAACTGTTCATTAGAATAAAAGCACGATTTACTTTGAATGGTTTTATGAAACTCCAGTAAAAGAAAATCAATACCAATAGTAGGGACAACATTATTGTAACCCAGGTCAGGACTTGAGATTTAACAACACCTGAAAAAGGGAGTAGCAGTGCTGATGCAGCTGTTGCAAATATCCATGAGAAGGTAAGCCTTTTTATTTGTCCGGGGTTAAAAGCGGAGGTAATGTTGGGGAATCCTGCATTGTTATAATCATCACTGTATCTGAGTAGTATAAGCCAAAAATGGGGTATTTGTCCAATAAAAAAGAAAAAGGATAGAAAAATAACGTGAGGATGCAAAAGTGATTCCCCTGCAGCGGCCCATCCAATGGCAGGAGGTATTGCCCCAACAATAGCACCCGGCAGGATTGCCCAGGGAGTTACTTTTTTTAACGGGGTATAAATGCCGTTGTACCATACCAAGGTTATGATTGCCAGTGCTGTTGCCGGGGGATTGGTAAAAACCCATAGCACACCAGTCCCGGATACTGAAAGAATAACGGCCCATATTCGTGCATTGAACAGCGAGATCAGCCCGGATGGCAATGGACGATTTCTTGTCCGATCCATAAGCCGATCCATGGACGCTTCCTGAATCTGATTGATCACGGAAGCCCCTGCTGCAATCAAAAGCACTCCCAGATAGGCAGGAATCCAGTCCCTGTGAAAAGACTGCTGCGCCAAAACAAACCCTGTTAGTGACGAGAAAGCCACTGACAGGGTTATGATGGGTTTAGAAAGCCTGATATAGGCCAGGATATTGATCTGAACGTTTTTTTTATTCATTAAGAGATTTGAGAAACTCAATAATGAGGTCTATTTCATCTTCGGTGATCTCATCCTGATAGGAAAGCATCTGACCCGGACGAAAACCCTCTGTAATATCATAATCAGGATCGTAGATTGAGCGTTTTACATATTCCTCATCATATACAATCTCGCGTTGCTGTCCTCCTGTGATTACGGTAATAGTCTCTCCAAATCTTCCGGCAAAAGTAGGGCCTACCAGTGTTCTTCCGTCGAGGGAGTGACAGGCAATACAGCCATTTCTTTCCACAATCTGACGGCCAAGCAATGCCAGGTTGGCATCATCAGGAATTTCCATAACCATGGCATCGGGATCGTCGTACCAAGCCCAGAAATCATCCGGCTCCATAACCACCACTTCACTGATCATGTATGAGTGCTGCAGCCCGCAATACTCGGCGCAGAAAATGGTATAGGTGCCTGTTTTGGTAGCTTCAAACCAGGTGCGGTTATTGGCCAGCCCGGGAACCATGTCTTCCTTAAGGCGAAATGCCGGAATATAAAAGGAGTGAAGCACATCCAGCGCATTCAGGTTTACAATAATGGCGGTATCTTTGGGCACATAAAGCTTATCGCTGATCCTGCCGTTCTCGTAGCGGAAGTTAAAACTCCACATACGGGCATTGGCCGTTACAACAATGCCTTCTTCCGGTGGCTTTTTCATGGGGATCCAGCCTACATAACCATAATAGAACATGCCAAGCACCAGGATTAAAGGAATTACTGTCCATGTGATTTCAAGGGACACACTATCCTTTATCTGGGTAGGCTGAGGATTTCGTTTTTTATTGTAGCGCCAGATGAAAAAGATCATCGTTCCTGTTATGGTTATCAGGAAAAAGAATGCAATGGCGAGGATAAAAATGAAAGCATTGTCAACGCCTTCTACAAATGTTGAAGCTCCTAAGATCATATCTGTTTATTATCTGTATGAATAATCAAAAAAGGTTACGTACATCACCAGTAAAAAGATGACCAGTACCAGTACAGTAAAAATGGTGTAAAGCTTGTTGTCAAACTTCAGGTGCATAAACCAGATGAGAACCACCGCAGCTTTGGCGCCTGCAATGAGCATGGCCACCAGGGTATTTAGGGGGCCCATTTCAAGTCTTGTTACAGCCACACTGGCAGCGGTAAGTAAAAGCAGAACCGCCAGCACAATTCCATGGGTTGTATAACTTACTATATGATGTTTTTCCTGACTCATATTGTGTGGTTTTTTAATGAATTAAATAAAACAACGGGAACAAAAAGATCCAGATAAGGTCTACAAGATGCCAGTAAAGACCCGTATTTTCAAGCCATACATAGTCGGTGCTATGTATCTTTTCTTTCCTGATCTGTGTAATTACATAGATAAATAGGCCGATACCGATGAGAATGTGCAGGGCATGGATGCCTGACATTACATAATACAGACCGAAAAACAGGATTGTACCATGGCCCAGCTCTAGTAAGGCATCACCGCCAGGATAGAGTCCGTATTCTATCTTGGCACCCCATTCGAAATATTTATTGACCAGGAATACTACGGCAATAAACAATGTAACGCTTAACAATGCCAATGCCTGCTTTTTGTTTCCTTTCTGGATCGCCGAAATGGACATGGCCACTGTTGCAGAGCTGATGAGCAGGATCACAGTGTTAAAGGTGCCCATAAACACATCCAGTTCGTTGCCTCCCAGCTGAAATGCAACCGGGTTTTTGTAACGGTAAACAGCATAGATAAGAAACAACATCCCGAAAAGGAGCAGCTCCGTGAAGATAAACAACCACATGCCCATCTTATCGCCTTCGTCATCGCGATGCACGTGTGAAGTATGTTCTGTATGATTTTCCATAGTTTACCTGTTATTTATATTCGTAAGGTGATTCACTAACGGTGGGTATCTCGTCCCAGTTTTCAAGGGTAGGCGGGGTATCGGTTTCCCACTCCAGGGTTTTTCCTCCCCAGGGGTTTTTATCGGAAACTTTCACGCCATGCCTTGATGATCTTACAAGGTTCACGATAATAATCAGTGCCCCTGCAATCATTAGGATCGCTCCCAGTGAAGAGATAATATTTCCTCCATGGAATTCGGGTAGATAATCGTAATATCTTCTTGGCATACCCTGCAAGCCTAATGCAAACATGGGTAGATAAAGCGTTAGGAAGCCAGCGAAGAAAACAACCCATCCGGTGTTGGCCCAGGTGGCATCGTACATTCGACCAAACATTTTGGGGAACCAGTAGTGCAAAGCAGCCATAAATGCATAGCCTGTACCACCAAAAACTATAAAGTGGAAGTGGGCAACCACAAAATGGGTGTCATGCACATGTACATTGGTTGCAAGGGATCCCAGCACCAGGCCGGTTAATCCCCCAATCATGAATACGAAGATAAAAGATGTAGCCCAGTAGAATGGCGTTTGCAGGTTGAGCGATCCCTTGTACATGGTAGAAACCCAGTTAAATACCTTTATGGCCGAGGGAATGGCCACAATAAAGGTCAGGAAGCTGAATGCATACAGTGCTCTGCCGCTCATACCAGAGGTAAACATGTGGTGCCCCCAAACAAAATAACCCACAAAGGCAATGGCCAGCGAAGAGAGCACAATGGCTTTGTATCCGTAAATACGCTTTCTGGAGAAAACGGGTAATATCTCACTGATTGCCCCCATGCCCGGCAAAATCATGATGTAAACTGCCGGGTGGGAATAGATCCAGAACAGGTGCTGGTACAAAATGGGGTCACCGCCCAATGCTGGATCAAAAATACCTACCCCCAGTACTCTTTCCATTACTGTCAGCAACAGAGTGATACCAATAACCGGAGTGGCCAGGATCTGGATCCATGCAGTGGCGTAAAGGGTCCAGGGAAATAAGGGCATCTTGAACCAGGTCATGCCCGGGGCACGCATACGGTGAATGGTAACAACAAAATTTATCCCTGTAAGAATGGAAGAGAACCCGAGAATAAATGCACCAAACAATGCGGGCAATACGTTGGCAGGGGTGCGGAAACTATAGGGAGCATAAAAAGTCCAGCCGGTATCAGGCCATCCGCCTATAAATTGTGATGACAAAACAACCAGGATACCAATGATATATATCCACCATGAAGCAAGGTTGAGCTTGGGAAATGCCACATCCTTGGCCCCGATCATTATGGGCAGGAAAAAGTTGCCAAAAACGGCAGGCAAACCCGGAACAACAATGATAAAGATCATGATGATACCATGCACGGTAAACATGGCATTGTAAGTTTGTGGCCCCATAATAGTGTATCCCGGTGCGATCAGCTGAAGTTTCATCAGCAAACCCAGGATGGCTGCCAGGGAGAAAAAGACCAGCATGGTATACAGGTAAAGCAATCCTACACGCTTATGGTCAGTTGACAGAATCCAGCCCAGAATACCTTTATATTTTCCCTGGTATTCCAGGAAGCTGACATGTTTTGTTGATGTTGTTGTTTCTGACATATCTGAGAAATAATATTAAGTTTAGGTTGTTAGTTTTTTTCGTGGTTTTAATACAAGGATTAAAAATATCACTACTGCAAAAAACAGGATGATAGTACCGGCCACTTTGGTAACATTAAACACGTAGCCCTGGCCTGCAGGATCATAGGAATAGCAAAAAGACAATAAGCGGCTCATTGATGGGCCTGATTTTCCCTGGGCCGTTTCTACTACAGCAAGCCTAAGATCCATGGGTAGGAAGTATGTGCCATGCAAATAGCGGGTAATTTTGCCTTCATCTGAAACAAAGATCAGTGCAGAGGTATGTAAAAAATCAAGTCCCTGCCTTCTGTACCTGAATCCTACAGCATCGGTTAACCTTCTTGAATTAATACTATCGGTAGTGAAAAACCGCCAACCGTCAGGATCTATTTCCTTGTTAATTAAAAGATGATAGCTGTTTTGGTTGCTTTTTGCCAGGGTAGGCCCTTCGGTGGGATCAAAGCTGATATTCAGGATCTGGTATTCTTCACCAATGACCATGTTACTGCTTTGTATTACATCAGCAATGGAGTTCATAAATGGACTGCAAATACCAGGACAACGATAGTACACGATAGCAATAGCTGTTGGCTTATCCAGAAGCGACATGAGATTTTCACGCTCTCCCTCAGTATTTATAAGGTAAATGTCATCAGGGATATATTCATCCAGTTTTTCCACAATCCCAATAGCTGTCTCAGGAGCATAACCCCCGCTACCCCGCTGCGCTGTTGCAGTAATTGTAAGGAAAGTGGCAAAGATTATTAAGATGATGTTTTTCATGGTAATGGGTATTTAGGTGATTTTGTTTCTTTTCTTAATGAATGACTATTGAAGCCTTTACTACGTAGTGTTTTCATTAAACAAACACTACCTATATGTGGTGATGAAGACTTTCTTCCAGGTAGGGATGATTTTTAGGGATAAGAAATGCTTTGCTCAAAGCAAAAAATGTAATACCCAGGAACAGTCCTGCATACCCCAGCCACATGCCCACTTCCACAAATCCGAATTTTACCGGGCCATAGGAGCCGGGCATAATTTGCAGGTAAATATTCATCCACAAACCAATCAGTAAAAGTACGGATATTGTGGTTAATACTTTGGGTTTTTTACCCAGTTCATCACTCATCATCACCATAAAAGGTATGGCAAAGTTGATGATCAGTTCTGCATAAAATATAAACTGCCATTCTCCCAGAAAACGGGGCTGATAATATACGGTAAGTTCAGGGATGTTTGCATACCATATGATCAAAAACTGCATAAACCAAAGGTATCCATACACAATGCTGAACCGGAAAAGATACCTTCCCAGGTCGTGAAAGTGAGCGTCATTCACCTCTTTGAAATACCCCTGCGAACGAAGATAAAGTATAATGAGAATAATTGCCGCAACACCATAATACATGCTTAATACCATGTTTCTGAAACCAAACAGGGTGCTGTACCAGTGGGAGTCAATGGTCATGATCCAGTCTTTGGAGGCAAAGGAAAAGAAAATGGCCCCGATAAAAATATAGACCTGGGCATAATAGCGACTTTTCTCATGAAATTTAAGGTCATTTTGTTTGTCCTGCAGTAATGCATATTTTCTCAGCATGTATCCTGCAGCCAGAAACAGCGCAAAATACAACACCATCCTGATCATGAAAAAAGGTACATTGAGAAAAGGCTCCTTATGGGCAATGAGCTTATCGGTTTCAGTGATACCAGGCTGCGCCCATTCATATACCTGAGGAAGTCCAAAATAAAGGAGCAACATCAAGACCGCACTTACCGGCAAAAATCCGCCCAGTGCCTGGGGAACCCGCTGAATGACTGCCGACCATCCCGAATTGGTGATATACTGAATGCTGTAAAACAGTAAACCTCCCATTGCAATGGTAATGAAGTAGTAGTTATTCAGTAAAATATTTGCCCATGTGCGCTGGGTATCAGAGATAAAACCTGTGATTACCGCAACAATACCAATTAGGATCATGCCGGCAAAAAGCAGGTTCATGTTTTTCTTGGGGGTATAAGTAGTTTCCATTTTGCCTGATTTAATTCTTTTCCTGAATGATCTGTTCAATAAATGCAACAATTTTCCATCTTTGCTCCGGGGAGATCAGGGATGCATGCTCGCCCATTACGCCCCATCCGGCCGAAATTACATGGTACAACTCACCCTGGGGCTGTGCCATGATTTCAGGATCGAGCAGGCTGGTAGGTGGGATCACATATTTGCCGCTGGTATGCAGCCATCCTTGTCCGTCGCCGTTTACCCCATGACACTGGGCGCAGAAAATCCTGTATTGTTCCATTCCTTCTTCAAGCAAAGCGCTGGTTATGGTTAAAGGATTGGTAAGGTTGCGACCTGCCAGCTCCCGGCCTTCAAAATCTGCAGAATATGGGTAAGGCTGCATATGCCTGGGTACGGTGCCTTCCACGGGCTTACGCATGGTGCGGCCGTCTTCCATGGCCGGATTTTCTGACCAGGTTTTGTAATGATAACCATGAGCCATATCGGGAAAATACTCCCGGCCCTTATCCTCTCTTGTGCGATCGCATGAAATCATGATCATGGGGATCAGCAGCAACAGATTCAGCTTTATCAGGTATCGGCCTATGTTTTTAATTGTGTACATATGGTATCTGTATTTGAATTTTATAATTCTTTTTCAGTGATTTCCTCTGCCCCGTCTTCCTTCAGCCATTCCTTAATTTCCTCGGGATTGTAATTCTGATCGAGCACCAGAAAAAACGTATCATCGGTAACAGAAGGATCAATAATATTGGCCGGCTTTCCGGGAAAGATCATCGCCCTGCCATGAAAAGTGAGTACTGTTAGAATGGTAGTAAGCAATATGCAGAACAGAAACATGATTACTACCATGGGTGGAAACGAAAAGATGGGTTTACCTCCATACATGATCGGATAGTCTATTACTGAGGTATAATACATAAACCCAAAAATAGACACTATGGCTATAATGCCATAAAGAACGGCTGCATAAGGAAGCTTTGATTCACTGGTTAGTTTTTTCAGGAGATCATGATTGGCAAAAGGGCCATATACATCCAGCATATTTACTTTGTTTTCTTTGAGCCTTGTTACAGCCTTCAGAAGATTTGCTTCGTCCCTGAATGTAGCAACTATGTTTTTTGGGGCCATATCTAATCTGTTTTATCGTTTATTAATCGCACTTTTCAGAACCTTTACGAAATATAATCAGTTCCCTTCCTTTTTGTAGGCTTTTACTTCATTAATGGCAATGATGGGGATATACCTTATGAACAGCAACATTCCGCAAATAAAGATCCCAAAGGTGCCCACATATACACCAATATCCACAAGGGTAGGGGAGTAATCTGTCCAGCTGGAAGGTAAAAAGTCTTCGGCCAGTGAAGAAATCAGGATAATAAACCGTTCGAACCACATTCCGATATTTATAAGTATGGATACAGTGAACAGTATGGCTATATTTCTGCGTGCTTTTTTAAACCAGAATACCTGGGGTACAATAGCATTACAGAATACCATGATCCAGAAAGCCGTTGAGAAGGTTCCTGAGGCTCTTGCATTAAAGAAAGTATAGATCTCATATTCCACACCCGAGTACCATGCGATGAAAAGCTCTATTGCATAAGCCAGCCCGATAACAAGGCTGCCATATTTAAGAACCCTGGCAATGGAATCCAGGTGTTTTTCAGTGATAAAGTCTGATATTTTAAAAGCTTTCCGCATCAGGATCATGATTGTGAGTACCATGGCAAAACCGGAGAAGATAGCCCCTACAAAAAAGTAGGGTGGCAAAATGGTGGCATGCCATCCGGGTAATACTGATATGGAAAAGTCCAGGGCAACAATGGTGTGCACCGAGATAACCAGGGGCGCAGCCAATCCGCCCAGTATGCGGGTAAGGGTCTCGTAGCGGTTATAGGAGATCATAGAACCGTCCCATCCCATGCTGAAAAAGCCATAAATTTCCTTTGATATTTTATTTTTTGCCCTGTCGCGCATGGTTGCAAGATCGGGGATCATACCAAAATACCACAGGGTAATGGACATGAGCAGGTAGGTGCTGATAGCCACAACGTCCCAGAACAGGGGCGAGTTAAAGTTTACCCATAAAAGACGTGTATTGGGGTAGGGCATAATGAAAAAAGCCAGCCAGGGTCTTCCCATGTGAATAAGGGGAAATATTCCGGCACACATAACCGCAAATACCGTCATTGCTTCAGCCGTCCGGTTGATGGAAGCAGCCCATTTTTGCCTGAAAACCAGGAAGAATATGGTAAATGCTGTACCGGCATGACCAATACCGATCCACCAAACAAAGTTAATGATGTCCCAGCCCCAGCCAACGCTGTTTGTGAGGCCCCAGGTGCCAAGCCCTACCGATAATGACATGTAAAAAGCCCATGCTCCGTAGGCCAGGAAAATCGTACCAATACCCATGCCTATATACCACCACAGGGCTGGTTTGGTTTCATTGGGAGCCAGTAATTCGGTAGTAATGTCTTTGCTGCTTTTTTGGGCCCCTACCATGGGCCATCTTATACTGCTCGCTATCATTATGATATGATTTATGGTCTTTTATTTTATTTCAGCTTCAAATTAAGGATACGTTCCTGTTCAGCCTTTTTTATTTCTGATTTTCGTAAGATAACCCACGGTAGGCAGTGTGTGAAACTCCTCCAGCAGGTGATAGTTGCGGGGGTCTTTGATGAGCCTGGCCACCTTGCTGTCAGGGTCGTTTATGTCACCAAATACCAGTGCTTTTGACGGGCATGCACCCATACAGGCCGGTACAACATCGCCATCCTTCAGTTTTCTTCTTTCATTCTTTGCCTTTAGCTTAGCATCCTGAATACGCTGGATGCAGAACGAACATTTTTCCACAACACCCCGCTCACGTACCGTAACATCGGGGTTGAGAACCATACGACCCAGTTCAGAGTTCATGTTGTAATCAAAACGGTCGTTCATGGCATAACGGAACCAGTTGAATCGTCTTACCTTGTAGGGGCAGTTGTTGATACAATATTTTGTTCCAACGCACCGGTTGTAAGCCATCTGGTTGATCCCTTCATGGCTGTGGTTGGTTGCGGAAACCGGGCAAACATTCTCGCAAGGGGCAGCATCGCAGTGCTGGCACATCAGCGGCATGTAAACCACACCCGGGTTTTCTTTTTCACCAGTGTAGTAGCGGTCTATCCGCATCCAGTGCATGATCCTGCGGCGCCTTACTTCGTCCTTTCCAACGACAGGGGTGTTATTTTCTGCCTGGCATGCAATTACGCATGTACTGCAACCGTTACAGGCATTCAGATCCACCATAAGTACCCAGTGGTGTCCTTCATAGGTATGCTCAGGATACAGGGTAGACATGTGTTTGAGATGATACTCCCTGATTTCATTTCCTGCATTGGGGCTTTGCTTGTATTTATCCAGTGTTGACTCCCTTACAATGGGTCGGCCTTCCATGGAATGATGGGTCTGGGTGCGGGCAAACTGGTGCCCACTTCCGGTTTTTTGCCAGGTTGCAACATCCCATAGGAAAGCAGATCCGGTAAGGAGGCGGAAAGCATTTACGCCCACCTTGTCTGCGCTTTTTCCTGCAAAAGTACGTCCGTAGCCCAATGCCAGTGAAATGGTGTCCATGGCCTGTCCGGGCTGAATGATCATGGGAACCTCCACACTATTGAAGTTGATGATATCACCATCTTTCAGGTTGTGCTCTTCTGCAAAAGCAGGTGATACAGCAGCGAAATTGTCCCATGCTATTTTTGTTACCGGATCAGGAAGCTCCTGCAGCCAGGGGTTGTTGGCATAAGATCCGTCAGCCATGGCTACATTTTCATGCACCATAAACTGCACCTGGGCTGTATTGGCAGTTTGTGTTTTTAGCTGTGCTACTGCATCGGACACTACGCCACTTTGTAACCTGGCATCAAAGGCAAAAACCTCATCGGTTTCCAGGATACCTGCCTGGAGGGTGTTTATCCAAAACTGCTGAAAATCAGGGTAGCGGGTTTGTCTGGGAAATAATGCCTTTTCAGCATACTCTTTAATATATGCATGATAATCGGTATCCTTATCCAGCCATGCCAGCAATGTAGATTGAAACTGGCGTGTATTGAACACAGGCTGCATTACAGGTTGCATCAGTGAGTGGGTGCCCCATACCGGCATTGCTTCGCCCCATGACTCGAGATAATGGTTGTCAGGTAAGATGAAGGTGCATTCTTTTGCGGTTTCATCTTTGGCAGTGGCAAAGGAAACACTCATGGGCACATTGGCCAGGGCGCTTTTCAGCCTGTCGGCATTGGGATAGTTGTAGAGTGGGTTTGATTTGTAGAACATAACCAGTTCTGCATTACCCTGCTCCATTTGCTCAATCATTTGTGCCATGGCCTCTTGATTGCCCTGTCCCATGTTAAGGGTTTTGCGGTTGTCAAGAGTATTGCCATAGGACTCAGCCATCAGGTTGATGGCGTTGATAAGGATTTGTGCCTGTAAGTTGTTATGTCCGCAAACGATGATGGATTTTCCTTTGTGGGCCAGGATCTCTTCGGCCAGTGCTTTGGTGTCGTATCCGCTGGCCGGAGAGCTGAAAACAGGATTGCCGGTTAGGGCAGCCATTTCATTGTAAAGCTCCATGATAATATCAAGCTCGGTGGAAGGTTTTACAGGTACCCGCTCATCGGCATTGGAACCTGTAACCGACATGCCCGCTTCAAAATGAATGTGCCTGGACATGGCCGGGTTGCTTTCCGAAATTTTTCGTGTTTTGGCATAACGGTTTGCAAAACTTACCGGTGCCACCCATGTAGCCAGAAAGTCAGCGCTGAAGCTTACAATCAGACTTGCTTTATCAAAACGATAGTCAGGAATGGCAGCCCTGCCAAAGGCAGTAAGATGAGCTTCCCGAATGGCTTCATAACCAACAGCATCCCAGCTTACAAATTCCAGGGCCGGATATTTTGCTTTCAGCGAGTTGATCAGTTCTTTGGTTGACTGGCTCAAAAGGGTAGGGGTAAGTAAATAGCATTTTTTCCCTTTTTCACCGGCTTCTCTAAGTGCTTTTTTGATTTGCTCGTCAGCAATTTCCCATCCGATCTTTTCTCCTTTTTTTGCAGGATACTTATAGCGGGCCCCGTCATCGTAAAGACTCAGTACCGATGCCTGGGCAATGGCGTTGGTGCCTCCTCCGGTAAAGGTGCAAAGATCATTGCCTTCAATTTTTATGGGCCTGCCATCGCGGCTTTTTACCAGTACACTGCAAAAGCGGTTTCCATCAACGAAAGAAGATGCATACCAGTTGGCTTTGCCCGGGGTAAGGGTTTCGGGTTGATGCAGATAGGGGATGGCCTTTTTAACGGGGTTCTCACATGCTGAGATCACGGTGGCTGAAAAGAAACTGATGCCGCACCATTTAAGAAAATCGCGCCGCGAAGTGGATTTCACATTGGTATCATCTGTAAGGATCTCAATGGTGGAAGAGTTGCTCTCTTCCTTTTGTGGCGTGTAATCCGGATTGGTTTCTTCAATGCTCTGCCAGTATTTTTTTTCCATCGGGTTTATATTCTGGTTATTGGATAATTGACATAATTTGTTCTTATTGCCTGAAAAGCTTTAAAATGATTTTAATAGTGGCAGCTCATGCAGTCTTCACCACCAAGTTCGGCAGCTGTTACACCATTAATTTCGCCGTTTTTGATCTTTTCGTGCAATCTTTCATAGATCTGGAAATAGGGATTATCAAAAAAGTCCACTTCATGCTCACGATGGCATGTGAGGCACCATCCCATAGAAAGATCTTCTACCTGGCGCACAATGTGCATGGTTTCTACCTGGCCATGGCATTCGGCACAGTCCAGTTTTCCGGCATTGACATGCTGTGCATGGCTGAAAAAGCTGTGGTCAGGTAGTTTATGTACCCTGATCCACTCAATGGGTTCATCGTTGTCTGCTGCACGGTGTATCTTATTGATCTCAAATGCTCCGGAAAGAGTTCCGGTGCGCACTACATTGTGGCAATTCATACATACATTGTTGGAAGGGAAATTGGCCGTAGCACTAAAGTCAGCCGTAAAATGGCAATACTGGCAATCAATTTCATTTTCTTCAGCATGGATGAGATGTGAGAATTTAATGGGCTGGTCAGGGGCATAATCCTGCGTACGTCCAAGTCTCTGGGCTTCGGCCATGGCAAACTGGCCATGAACAGCAATGCCTATAAATAATATGAATATATGCACACCTTTAAATGGTATCTTTCGGGTAATGATGAGGTCTACGATAGCCAGAAGCATAAGAAACCCAAGGCCCCAGAATATTGCGGCTCTTATAGGATAGGCTTTTAGCTCGCCAGGTCCTTTTTCCAGCAGCTGTGTGTAATAAGCCTCCAGCAGGTGTTGTTCCTCTGCGGTGATGGTCATTCCTGCATGATCTTCCATCAGTCTCATGGAAACAGGGTTGTTCATAATATCCATGATGCTGTAACCGGGATCTTGTTCCCATAGCCGGGCCATTTCTATGGCAGCCGGGTTCCAGTTGATCTCTTTCTGGGGCTGTGTGTAATGGCAGGAGGCACAATCGTGCAAACCACTGCCAAAAGGTGCCAGACCATGAAAAAGTCTTTCGCCCCTGCGGATTTGCTGAGTGGTGTATTCCCCTCTTACATAAGGGCTTACTTCCTCTGCCGCCTCTTCGGGCTGAGCCTCTTCCTGTTGTTCTGTTTGCTCTGCAGGTTCATCCGTAATAACTTCAGTGGTATCCATTACCTCATCTGTTTCAGGCTGATCTGTTGCAAGCACAGAATTAAGAGTAAAAAGCATGATGGTTACCATAGCAAGAAATGCTGAAAGAGGTAAAAGTTTTGTGCTTTTCAACCAGGTTTTTCCGGAAATTTGCTGATTTTTCTTCATTTGCTGTTTATATTTTCACAAAAGCGGTAGAATTATATTTTAGCGTTGTGCTGTATTTTATTTCGGAATTGTGGTGCCTTTTTGCTGATAATGTGACTGTTAACCTGTCTCATTTTGGTGGCTTCCTTATTTAATAGGGCATACAGAGCCTAAAAAGAAATAACGCGACTAAATTAAACAAAAAAATATTTCATGCAACTGTTGCCGCTTATTCATAATCTTTCAAAATAAGCTGACTGTTATTCTGCATTTTAATTAATGAACCCACTCTAAAAAGTCTATTATCCACAAATTACACAAATTCACACAAATCTTAATTCTTGAATATCAGACAGTTAAAAAAGAAAAAATTAGCACAAATTTCCCGAAAACGAGTTTTCGGAGTGGACTCATTAATGCAGGTAAAAACAAAAACAGCAGGCTGTTTTGCCTGCTGCCAGATATTTTCAGTAATGGATAACCGTATTTCTTATTTTGGGGGTAACTACTGTCATAAAGCCCACCTGCTCCATTTGATGACAGGTGTTGCATTGATTGGTCATTACCTCAAATGCTTTCAGAAACTCACTCAAGTCTTTTGATGCAATGGCTTT
>SLIL01000055.1 GCA_007135645.1 Bacteroidales bacterium | reverse complement strand
TCAGAGCGACCGAAAGTTCCCCCTTTTTAACAATACCCCCGTTCCTTTTACCATACTTCCCGTTCCTGTCACCATACCCCCCGTCCCCCTAAGAAGGGGAGTATGTTTGGTGCTGGTTTTGAGGGGTTTTTCCTGAAGTAAGTAAGATGGTGCAATGAATTGAATATTTTATCATGTAGATTCTTCAGAGCGACCGAAAGTTCCCCCTTTTAGGGGGCGGAGGGGGTATAGCAATGTACAGAAAGAACAAACAATCCTGGCGGAGTTGGTATAGAAATGTACAAAAAGAACAAACAATCCTGGCGGAGAAGATATTGAATTAAAAGAATGATCATTTCATAAATTTTTTATTTCAGCCCAAAACAACCCTGGCCAAAGCACAATACTACTGTTCAATGATCAATACCCCCGCTACCTTATAGGGGGAGTATGTTTTGTTCTGTTTTTGTGGGGTTTACGAGTGATTATAAAGTTGGGTTAAAGATGATAGTAGTAAAACAATTAACTTAGTCTAAGGATTTCAATTCACAAATGGATGGCTATAGTTAGAAAGAATATTATTTCCTCAATGTATTATGGTGCGCCGGAAATAATTATAAAACGCGCTAAGGAGCTTAGGAAAAATCAAACCCCAGCGGAAAAGAAAATGTGGGATGTTCTTGGAGCAAAAAGGATGTTAGGTTTGCATTTTCGCAGGCAGCATCCAATAGACTGGTACATTGCAGATTTTTATTGTCATACAATCAGATTGGTAATAGAAGTCGATGGCCCTATTCATGAAGAAATTGAAAGATCAGAATATGATCTGAACCGGGAAGCAGAATTGGACAGGTATGATATTAAGGTAATCAGATTTGCAAATCAACAGGTGCACGATTCTTTTGAAGAGGTGAAAAAGATAATTGAATTAGTCTGTAGGGATTTGATTGATAAATATAAAGTTGAGACTCCATAACTCCATCCCTGCCCCTGTACCCCCCGTTCCTGTCACCATACCCCCCGTCCCCCTAAGAGGGGGAGTGCGTTTGGTGCTGGTTTTCAGGGGTTTTCTCTGAAGAAAGAAGTAGGGTGCAATGATTTGAATATTTTATTATGTAGGATACTCTGAGCGACCGAAAGTTCCCCCTTTTTAACAATACCCCCGTTCCTTTTACCATACTTCCCGTTCCTGTCACCATACCCCCCGTCCCCCTAAGAGGGGGAGTATGTTTGGTGCTGGTTTTGAGGGAATTTTCCTGAAGTAAGTAAGATGGTACAATGAATTGAATATTTTATCATGTAGATTCTTCAGAGCGACCGAAAGTTCCCCCTTTTAGGGGGCGGAGGGGGTATAGCAATGTACAAAAAGAACAAAGAATCCTGGCGGAGGGGCTATAGAATAAACAGAAAGAACAAATAATCCTTATTGAGGTGCTATAAAAATGCATAGTAGGAACAAGTGATACTGGTAGAAGTGGTATAGAGAATTAATAATGGTATACAAATTTCTATCATTATTAACCAAAAGATCAATACCGCTATAGGCCAAACCAGGATACCCCCTTAAACAACAACCATGTTAATAACTTCAATTGTTGCACAGGTCCACTTCATAATGAGGTAGTTCAGACCCACAAGAGGCCGGATAATGAGTATGATCATAGCTCCTTTTGTTATTTTTTGCGGTAAAATAGTTTAAAATACTATCTTTATCGTATGATTTTAACATAAAATATTATGATCACAGCGGGGATAATTGATGACGAACCTAAGGTTGCCAATGGGTTAAAAAAAATCATTGAGAAATATCTGGGGAAAAAGATACGGGTTGTGTTTGTTGCTTACTCTGTGAAAGAGGCTGTGCCACAGATCAACATGCACAAACCCGCTATGGTTTTTCTGGATGTGGAAATGCCGGGCGAAAACGGGTTTGAACTTTTCAATCACTTTCATGATCCCGGTTTTAAAGTGGTGATCACAACGGCTTACAAGGAGTATGCTCTCAGGGCTATTAAATTCTCTGCCATCGATTATCTTTTAAAGCCCATCAATCATCTTGAACTGCTTGAGGTGTTGAAAAAAATCGAAAAGCAGCAAGGTCTGACTCCATACAAGTTTGAGCTGGAAACTTTGATTGCCAATCTTAACAACAATACTGATACTGCTCCCAAAGTTGCATTTCCAACCCAGACAGGCATTGAGTTTGTTAAAGTGAACAACATCGTGTATTGCCAGGCCGAGAACACCTATACAACAATTTATACCAGTCTCAATGAATCCATACTGGTTACACGCACCCTCAAGTCGGTGGAAGAGATGTTGCCTAGGGATCTGTTCATCAGGATCCACAAATCCTACCTGGTAAATATCAATTACATAAAGTCATTCAGCCGGACCGGCAGCCAGGGTGTAATACTTGAGAACGGGCTTTTTCTGCCGGTTGCTGCCACCAAATCCAAAGAAATCATTGCTTTGCTGACCAATGGGTAAATGTATCCTGAGAAATATGCTGATCCCTTGTGTGTTGTTCTTGCTATGCATTACACATGCAATGGGTCAGCAATATGCCTCACGACAATACACCATCAGGGACGGATTGCCCAGCAACAGGGTACGGACATTTTTCAAGGATTCGCGCGATATGCTGTGGATCGGCACCGATGCCGGGCTGGCCATTTACGATGGGGAGAGCATCACAAGGGTGGAGCTGCCCGAATCTGTTGAAAGTAAAAAGGTATGGGCTATCGAGGAAGATCCTGAGGGTAACTTATGGATCGGTACCTTCGGCAGCGGATTGCTAAAATATAACGGGCAGGAGTTTGAAAAGATCAGTGTACCTGAACTCGCCTGCGAAAACATCAGGGTACTTTACTATTCCCAAAGATTTAACTTCCTTCTGGGTGGAAGTCATTGCGGCTTTTTTGCAATATGCAACGGGGAGTCAACCTCTTTTATTCCTGATACCATCACCAATGACCGGTTTCCGGTTATGGGATTCATCGAAGACCAGCATGGGGTCATCTTTCATACCCACCGTAAAGGGATCTTTCATTTCAACCCGGAAACGGGAAACATCTCCAGTCTGCCTGATGATTCTCCCCTGAATTACTCCGCCAGCTCTGCAAGCTTTGTAACTTCCCGGGGAGATACTCTCATGGGGCTTAATCGCAATGGGTTGCGCATCATTGGAGAGGAAGGGGTAAAAGACTTACATGATCTGGGGCAGGTATTTGATATTAAGGAAGACAGGGAAGGACTTCTGTGGATTGCCGCCTGGAGCTATCACGATATGGCCGAACCGGGAGGGCTTTATACGTATGATGGCAAGAATTTAAATCGTGTGGGCCCAGATTGGGGCATCGAATCGCCTATGGTATGGAGTATTTTCATCGACACGCTAACAGAAACTATCCTGGTGGCTACCGATGGCGAAGGGTTTTACAAGTTGATCAACAGGGGGATCAGTCGTTATCCAGCTTCATTATTTGGTGCCAGGCAACTGGATATTTATGATGTGGCGGTTTATGATGGAAATATCTGGGCAACGGCAGAGGACCGGGTAATTTTTGGAAATGAAAGGGAGGGTTTCAGGGTGCTGGATCAGAACTATTTTATGGAAAGGGTTTTTTTCCCCGGACATCAGATCGATTCAGCCATAATCAATCCACCGGGAAAGTTTCTTTCTCTGCACATTGATACCGGTAATGATCTCTGGATCGGATCTGTGAATGCCATGTTCAGATTACAGAATAGCCCCTTTGACTTCATACGTTTTAACCTGGGGAAAAGATTTTCAGAAAATTTTCATGTTTTTCCAGACGGACGAGCGTTCTCCGGAACATGGTATTATTTCCGGGAAGCATTTAATATTTTCAAATCTGACAGATACCGTAATTTTGAATATTTAATTCAATACCCTGCAGATGTAAACCGTATCATTCAAAGAGAAGATGAGCTTTGGTTTAGCAGTTTTACGTATGGATTGTACCGATACAGGAATGGTGAGTTTATCAGGTTCAGGGAGATAATGCCCCATTTCCCCCAAAACCTAAGCACTTTGGTCAAAGACAACCACGGCAATATTATAACTGGCACCCATGACGGCAGGGTGCTGATCCTGGAAGGAAGCGACTCCCTCACCGTTAAATTTGAACTGGGACCGGATAACGGCATTACGGGTAATGAGATCCTCTGGTTGTTATGCGACAGCCACAACAGGCTCTGGGCAGGGACCAATCTGGGTTTGAACGTCATTCACCTGGATGATCTTTATCTGAATGGCCATGCCAGCACCCTATATTTCAATGAAAGTGAAGGTTATGTTGACTTCTCGGTAAGATCGGCAGCAGAGGATGAGCACGGGATCATCTGGCTGGGTGGAAAGCATAACCTGGTGAGAATTGACCCTGAAATATTGCTACGCCAACCTGACCGGATACCCACTGTGGAACTGAAATCTTTTGTTATCAACTTCAAAGAACTGGACTGGGATACCCTTGACAATGTATGGAGAAATGTCCCATCCGAAGCTGTCTTTCTTTCGCACAGGCAAAATAATCTGAGTATGAGCTTTACGGTTGATAACTTGTTCAATCCCGATAAAATACACTATTCGTTCTTTCTTCAGGGATTAAGTTTTGAACCTTCTCCCTTTTCTTCCAGCAACGAGGCGAACTTTACCAACCTTTCGCCCGGTAAATATACGCTGCAAGTTGCGGCCCGAAATCTTCAAACAGGGCAGGATTATTATCCCCTTGTGCTCGAATTTTATATTCGTCCCCCATGGTGGCGTACCTGGTATTTTTACGCTGCTTTAACCCTGTTGATTACTGCAGCGGTATTACTGGTGATGCAACTTCGGATACAGAGAGTGCGAAAACTGGAGATGCTCAAGCTGGAACACGAAAAGCGCCTCAATACCATTCGCATCCAGGCCGCACAAGCACAGATGAACCCCCATTTTGTTTTCAACGTGCT
>SLIL01000215.1 GCA_007135645.1 Bacteroidales bacterium | reverse complement strand
TGCTTTCCAGATTTTGCAGGAAAGTAAGTGCTATATCTTTTTTTATTTTTATTAATATTGTTTTCATCTCTTTATGATTTGATTAATTCGGTCAGATGGAGCTCCCGGGAAAAACGGGATAAATCGCCAACAATAATCTGACTGCATGTTTTGCCATACTGCGAATAATAATCATCTGCGTGTGCGTCAAAATTCTATGTCATGGCTCGGTTCATCTTTTTCCAAAAATATCTATACAAATATACAATTCTTAATCCGTAAAATGTAATTTAAGATGTATACATCTCAAACTTTCTGTCCCAGCTTAACTCTCTGTTAATCTAAGCCTGCCAAAGAATTATTAATGTCTGGGATATAACCCTGTAATAACAAAATACATTGCTGCATATCTCTTTAAGGTACCATCTTTAATTTACAAAAATCATCAATAATTATTTGGCTGATAAAAAAGTATATTGTATCTTTGCAGGCCTAAAATCAGAGATAAACAAAATTTTGTTGTTGATAATAAAACTCATTCATTCTCATGTACATTAATCAGGAAATAAAGAAAGATATTTTTAAAACCTACGGAAAATCTGAAGCAGATACCGGCTCAGCAGAAGGTCAGATTGCTCTTTTTACAACCCGCATCAACCATCTCACCAAGCATCTGAAAGCCAACAAAAAAGATAAAGGCACCCAAAGAGCACTTATCAACATGGTAGGTAAAAGAAGAAGATTGTTGGATTACCTGAAAGAGAAAGAGATCAACAGGTATCGTGAGATCATCAAAAAGCTCAACCTCAGAAAGTAATCTTTACAAAAGATCCTATAAAAAGGCAATTATTTTATTAATTGCCTTTTTTTATATTACGGGAAAGTTAAATATTACGGAAAAGTTAAACAAAAAATAATCCTGTAATCCATAAAAAAGCTGTAATTTTCGCAGCGAAATCAATTAGAACAAGAATATTAAAAAGAAGAATTATGACGAATTTGAAAAAAGGAATCGAGAAGACATTTGACATGGGTAATGGCCAGACCATTACCATTGAAACAGGAAAACTGGCCAAACAGGCCGATGGTGCCGTGGTGCTGCGTATGGGAAACACCATGCTGCTGGCCACCGTGGTATCAAAGAAAGAAGCTGCGGAGGGGCAGGATTTTTTCCCGTTATCTGTAGACTACCAGGAGAAATATGCTGCTGCCGGACGTTTCCCCGGCGGGTTTTTCAAAAGGGAAGCAAGACCATCAGAATACGAAATACTTATCTCACGTTTGGTTGACAGAGCCCTCAGGCCTATGTTCCCCGACAACTACAAGTGCGAAACACAGGTGCTGATCTCGCTTATTTCAGCCGATAAAAATACATTGCCCGATGCATTGGCCGGACTGGCCGCTTCTGCTGCCATTATGGTTTCTGATATTCCCTTCAACGGACCCATTTCTGAAGTACGGGTTGCCCGTATCGATGATCAGTTTGTGATCAACCCTTCCATTTCTTCTCTGGCAGAAGCAGATATGGAAATGATTGTTGCCGGCACCATGGAGAACATTGTAATGGTGGAAGGTGAAATGAAAGAGGTATCTGAAAAAGATATGCTCCAGGCCATCAAGGTTGCACACGATGCCATAAAAATACAATGCCAGGCTCAGACTGAACTGGCCCAAATGGTAGAAAAAGCGAAGGTGAAAAGAGAAGTTGAGCCCGGAAAAGAAGATGCAGAGCTGAAAGAGGAAATGCACAGGGAACTTTATCAGAAAGTTTATGATACCGCACGCTCTATCATATCCAACAAGCATGAAAGGCATGATACTTTTGCTGCAATCCTGGACAGCTACCTGGAAAAATTTGACGAAGAAACCCTGGAAGAGAAGGCTCCTTTGGCAAAGAAGTATTTCCACGATCTTGAAAAAGAAGCTGTAAGGGAAATGGTGGTAAACGAACAGATCCGCCTGGATGGCCGTAAGCCCGATGAGATAAGGGATATCTGGTGCGAAGTGGACTACCTGCCCATGGCACATGGATCAGCTGTGTTTACACGGGGTGAAACCCAGTCGCTTACCACTGCAACCCTGGGAACAAAGCTTGACGAGCAGATCCTGGATGGTGCCGTAGTTGAAGGCAAGAGCAAGTTTTTGCTCCATTATAATTTCCCTCCTTTCTGTACAGGTGAAGCCAAATTTTTGCGCGGAACCAGCCGCAGGGAGGTCGGGCACGGGAACCTGGCTCTAAGAGCCCTCAAGCCGGTACTTCCCAATGGCAACGACAACCCATACACCATCAGGATCGTTTCTGATATCCTTGAATCCAATGGTTCATCTTCAATGGCTACCGTTTGTGCAGGTACTCTTGCGCTTATGGATGCCGGCGTAAAGATCTCAAAACCCGTATCAGGGATTGCCATGGGGCTGATCGCCAACCAGGAAACAGGCAAATTTGCTGTCCTTTCAGATATCCTTGGTGACGAGGACCATCTGGGTGATATGGACTTCAAAGTTACCGGTACCAAAGATGGTATCACTGCCTGCCAGATGGACATTAAGATTGAAGGATTAAGCCACGAACTACTGGAGCAGGCCCTGGAGCAGGCAAGAGTAGGACGCCTTCACATCCTTTCAAAAATGACCGAGGTTCTCGCAGAACCCAGGGAAGACTATAAGCCACATGTACCAAGGATTGTTAAGATGACTGTTCCCAAGGAGTTTATTGGTGCGATCATCGGCCCTGGTGGAAAAGTGATCCAGGAAATGCAGAAAGAGAGCGGCACCACCATTGTTATTGAAGAAGTAGGTGATTATGGTGTGATCGACATCGTATCTGATGACAAAGAATCCATCGATTTTGTGATCAACAAGATCAAAGGTATTACCGCTATCCCAGAGATTGGAGAGATATACCAGGGTACGGTAAAAAGCGTGGTTCCTTTTGGGGCATTCGTAGAGATCCTGCCCGGGAAAGAAGGACTACTGCATATCTCTGAAATTGAATGGAAAAGGCTTGAAACCATCGAGGAAAGCAATCTCAAAGTCGGTGACAGCATCGAAGTGAAATTGCTGGATGTGGATAAGAAAACCGGAAAGTTCAAACTTTCAAGAAAAGTGCTTCTGCCACGCGATAAGCCTGTGCAACACGACAAAAAAAGGGATAACCGCAACTGATAATTGCCCCTTACAATCATACAACCGCTGATGTAACTTTCATCAGCGGTTTTTTATTACCGGTTTCCTGGTTAACATATTGAAAAATCTTATTAATTTTGAACTTCGCTGGCAATTAAATCCGGCTTTATTTGATCGCTCCCATTAATAAAACCCTTTTAATATGGCTCATCTTGTTGCTCCCTCCCTGCTGGCTGCCGATTTTCTCCATCTTGGCCGTGATGTTGAAATGGTAAACAACAGCCTTGCCGACTGGTTTCATGTGGATGTAATGGATGGTCATTTTGTTCCCAATATTTCCTTTGGGTTTTCCATCATTAAACAAATAAAATCCATTGCCACAAAACCGCTGGACGTGCATCTGATGATTGCTAATCCAGACCAGTATATCGGGGAATTCAGAAAGTGCGGGGCTGATAATCTCACCGTACACTATGAAACCTGCGCCCATTTGCACAAAACAGTCCATTCCATTAAAGAATCCGGTATGAAAGCCGGGGTAGTGATCAACCCGCATAATCCGGTTTCGCTGCTTAGTGATATCGTTGCAGATGTTGATCTTGTTCTTATCATGTCGGTAAATCCTGGCTTTGGAGGTCAGGAATTCATTCCACGTACACTGGACCGGGTGAGAGAATTAAAAGATCTGCTGATCCGAAAAAACAGCAAGGCACTTATTGAAGTTGATGGCGGTGTAGATACCGGCAATGCAAAAGCTTTGCTGGCAGCGGGAGTGGATGTACTGGTTGCAGGTAGCACGGTTTTTGGTGCTGAAGATCCCCTGAACACCATTAAAACACTTAAAGAAATTCAAATAAAATGAGAAAAAGATTTCATCTTTCCATAGTCATCATTCTTCTGGCAGTAAGCCAATTGATCGTTTCCTGCGGGTTGTTCACCTCAGATAACCCCTGTGCCAAACACATAGACAGACGTACCATGGCCAACCTGCTTTCTGAAATTTTTCTACTGGAAGCGATCATATCCAACCAAACCCCCGATAAAGGGATGACCGACTCCATCGCCTATTATTATGCTGGTATTTTTGAAAAATACAATGTAACCCCGCAACAATTTGAAAAAGCCTTTAGCTGCTATATGCTCGACACCCAGCATATGACCTGGGTAATGGACGAGGCGCTAAGTGCCATAAGCATCGCCCAGAGCAAAATTGACGAAAAAAAAGAGGATCACCAATGATCCTCTTTGTTGTTTAGTGGGGAGGGTATGCCTGTAATAAAAGTCAGGGTTTGAAGAATCTTGCTGTGATATTTTCCAGATCAGCTCCGTCATTGGTGGTATAAGTCATATTGATCTGGTTATTGCTCAAAGTACCTGACCCCTGAATTTCAATGGTATCATCACAGATCTTTTGCCTTGGAATGGTGATGGTATTTCCGGCAATGATGGCCCTTGCACTTTCGTTCATACCCTGGTAGTTGAAGTTCTGAATAAAAACCTCTGCAGAGTTGTTTGGATTTCTAACGATCCTTACATCAAAAGGCCCGAAATAACCATGCAGGTCACCGGTTTCTTCGCATTTCCAGTTACCCAGGAATCTTTCAACGGGATCACCGAACAGATCATCCAGATCATCATCTTCGCAGGCTGTAAAAACAACCATGGAAACCAGGAGAAAAACGGAAAATATGCGGGTAAAGCTTCTCATAACCGGGACTTTAAATTAACCACACACGCTAAGATAATTGCCGTGCTTTTCTTTGATTATCAATTTTCAGGCCAATTTTTTCGTTCAGATAAACCGACCAATAAGATCATCATCGGCAATACTGGGCAGGGTAACTTTGAGCCTG
>SLIL01000282.1 GCA_007135645.1 Bacteroidales bacterium | reverse complement strand
CCGACTTGTGGAAAAGTGCATCCATTTTTCTTCCATCGGGGAAAGTGATCTCTGTCTCATAGACCTGTTTACTCCCCTGCTCCATGAGTTCTTTGTCCTTTTCGTAGAACACACCGGCCTGACCAGGTTCAAAAATATCAAATACGGTATGCCCGACAATGTCTTTCTTTTCGCGACCCAGCAACTCACAAAAAACCTTGTTGCAATTCCCGTAAACCCCATTTACATCCTTATAGAACAAAGGGAAGGGAATATTGTCGATAAGCAGTCCAAGAAAGTATGACTGAAACTCTACCTGTTCCAGGGCCTGCTTTTCTCTTGTAACATCCATGATAAAACCCTCTATGTATTCCAGAAGCCCTTCATCATTATATATTCCCCTTGCCTGCTCCCATACCCATTTTTCAACACCATCGCCAGTAATAATGCGATACTGGATATTAAACTTTTTCTTTTTCTCCAGAGCCTTTAACACGGCATCATAGGTTTTTCCCCGGTCTTCGGGATGAATGATACTACTGTATGAGACCGCATTATTAAAAAGTAAGTCGCGTGATTTGTAACCTGTTAGTTTTTCTACACCGTGGCTCACATAGATCATGGTCCAGTGCTCATCATGCAGACACCTGTAAACCATACCCGGCAAATTGGTTACCAGGGCAGAGTTTATTCTTTCCGACTCCTTGAGGGCTATCTGCATTTTATAATTATCATCAATGTCGTTAAATGTAAAATAGAGTTTGTAATCCCCTTTTTCTATAAAACGGATGGCGCTGTAATCGGCCCTGAACTCCCTGCCGTTTTTTCCCAGAAGATGGCATTCGCCAGACCAATGCACCTTGCCGGAGCTGACTTGTGTTATTGAAAAGGGATAATTTTCAGTATTTTCCTCTTCAATCTGGCTGTAAAAAAGATCCTTCAGAGATAGTTCAAGCAGTTTTTCTTTATCATAATCAAGTATCCGGCATGCCGCAGGGTTAACATCAGTAATATCAAGCGATCTGGAGCATATCAGGGCACCATAGGGGCTATTGAGGAAAATCGACTCAAACCTTCTTTCCCCCTCTTTTGCTGTCCTGAAAGCTTTAATCTGCTCCGTAATATCTCTGACCAGCACGATGCGCAGGCTTCTGCTGTGTTTAACAGGGAATGAGTGTCCGGTTACTTCCACGTCAAAAAGGGTTCCATCTTTCTTTTTGTGTACCCAGCCACTACTGCGATGATATTCGGGAAGTGTTTCTGAAATATGCTCCATTAAAGCCGGAATTTCAGAAGCGGGCCTTAAATCAATTATGGTCATGGACAGAAATTCCTGTTCTTCATACCCATACAGATGAAAAGCAGCTTTATTGGCTTCCAGTATTCGAAAATCCTGTGTGTCATAGACAAACATAGGGTTGGGATTGCTGGCAAACAAACTCCCGTACCTTCTGGAACTTTCTTTGTATTTCTCTTCAAGCCTTTTCTTCTCCTGAATATCCTGTATAAATCCTGCAAACCCATTAAAATTTCCATTGAGATCTTTCTGGGGTGAGCAGGTATTTAAAACCCAATGATATTCATCGCTTTTAGTGCGAAGACGGTATTCCAGCTCAAAAGCATTTTTTTTCAAAAAACCCCGGGTAAATGTTTCGATACATCTGGGCTTATCATTGGCATGCACCCTCTCCAGCCATGCAAATGGCCTGGAGGAATCAATGGAACTCCCCGTCAAGGCAAACCATTTCTGATTACTGAAGATACACTTAGCTTCCCTGTCAGCAATCCATATGGGGTGGCTATGCTGTTCAAGAAACTGTTTCCTAAGCAGTTCAACGTCACGGATATGCTTTTCCCTTTTCTTTAATTCATCAACAACCCACGACAGCAGATAATAAATAAGCAAACCACTTGCTCCAACATAAAACCACCCTTTCCAGGTTTGCACCCGTGTAAGTATTACCGGATCCTCAAAAAGGTAGAAAACAAGCCTGTCTGAAAACAAAATCCACATGCTCCCCAGGAACACATAGATAAGTGTAACCAAAGCAACAGGTCTTCTCTTTTTGAATAATCTTGCTTTCATACTTAAACCGTTCCTTTTGTTTCAGATAAGATTATATTGAAATAATCAGCAGCAACTTCCTGCAAAGATCAGGGCTATGACCGACATATGTTATCCGCCTTTTTTTATCGGAAAATACAGTTTAATTGCAAAAAATTATGTAGGTTTGCTCAAACTGATATGTAAACATACCACTTTTTTTTCATTCAATCACTGACCTGATTGCCGTATTGCCAATTATTATTAACAGATTATAAATTTAAAACAAAAAATCTATGAATGACCTGAAAAAGTATATTGAAGATAATGAGAAGAGATTTCTTGATGAGCTTTTTGAACTTATCAGGATTCCTTCAGTAAGCTCCAAGGAAGAACATAAAGAGGATATGTATAAAGCAGCGGAGTGGATAAAGCAAAAGCTTATACAGGATGGAGCCGACAAGGCAGAAGTAATGGAAACAGAAGGGCATCCGGTTGTTTATGGAGAGAAGATCATTGATACCTCCTTACCTACCATACTTATTTACGGTCACTATGATGTGCAACCGGCAGAGCCATTCGACCTGTGGGAAAGCCCTCCTTTTGAGCCCGAAATACGGGACGGAAAAATTTACGCCAGGGGTGCCAACGACGACAAAGGGCAAATGTACATGCATTTTAAAGCCTTTGAATACCTTCTCAAAACCAACCAGCTTCCCTGCAACGTAAAGTTTATGATCGAGGGAGAAGAGGAGATCGGTTCGCCCAGCCTGGAGAACTTCTGCAAAGCCAACAAAGAGATGCTAAGTGCTGATGTGATCCTGGTATCCGACACCTCCATGATTGGCCCAGATACACCTTCCATTACCACCGGGCTGCGTGGCCTTGCCTATATGGAGGTAGAAGTGACAGGCCCCAGCCACGACCTCCACTCCGGATTGTATGGAGGTGCTGTTGACAACCCTCTGAACGTGCTATGCGAAATGATCGCAAAACTGCGCGACGGGAACAACCATATTACCATACCAGGTTTTTACGATGATGTGGAAGAGTTGAGTAAAAAAGAACGGGAAGAAATGGCTCGTGCCCCCTTTGACCTGGAGGCATTTAAAAAAGGGATCAAAATAAAGAAGGAAGCCGGCGAAGCAGGCTACAGTACCATGGAGCGCACCGGCATACGACCCAGTCTTGATGTAAATGGGATCTGGGGCGGATACACTGCCAAAGGTGCCAAAACGATCCTCCCCTCCAAAGCATCTGCCAAGATCAGCATGAGGCTGGTGCCCCATCAGGAATCGAAAAAAGTTGAGCAACTTTTCAAAGATTATTTTGAATCCATTGCCCCCGAAACGGTAAACGTAAAGGTAGAATTTCTGCACGGTGGCGAAGGCTATGTTTCTCCAACCGATACCCTTGCCTATCAGGCTGCAAGCAAGGCTTTTGAAACCACCTATGGCATTAAGCCGGTTCCGGTGAGAAGTGGTGGCAGTATCCCCATTATTTCATTATTTGAAAAAGTACTGGGGCTTAAATCCATCCTAATGGGTTTTGGCCTGGATGAGGATGCTATCCACTCTCCCAATGAAAGTTACAATCTTAATCAGTTCCGCAAGGGAATAGAAACTATCCCCTGGTTTTACAAGTATTTCACTGAAATGAATAAGGCATAAATTTTCAGCAACAATACCTAATATCAAGGCGAAACAGTATGCGATGCTGTTTCGCCTTTTTTCATAAACAGCCAACCAGCTTCACTTTTTATCTGCCTATGTGATCTTTTTTTTCTAAATTCGCAATCAATCCTTTAAACATATATTTGTGACAAAGGATTGTTTAAACAGGGAAAGTACAGCCCTGCATTGCCTTCAAAAAAAAAGCATCATGGAAGTAACCAGAATTTTTGACCTGCCGGACAGATATGCCCGGCTTTGCCCGGGCAAACCCGATGCCCTCGCAGGCAAAGATGAAGGAGACTGGAAAAAGTACTCCACCGACGATTTTCTGAATTACAGCAACTACATCAGCTATGGACTGCTAAAGCTGGGCGTAAACAAAGGGGATAAAATAGCCACTATAACGTTTAACCGACCGGAATGGACCATCCTGGATATGGGTGTGCAGCAGATCGGTGCGGTGCACATCCCCATTTATCCTACCATCAGCGATAAAGACTATGAATATATTCTTCAGCATGCCGAAGTAAGCTACGTGTTTGTGGCTGGAGAAGAGATGTACCGACGCATTAAAGACATTATCCCCAAGGTGGCTTCCGTAAAAGCAATTTATACGTTTAAGAATCTCTTTGGTATACAGCACTTTAATGAGCTTGTGCAGCTGGGAAGAGATAACCAGCAACCCGAATTGCTGCAAAAAATAAAAGATTCAATTACTCCTGACGATCTGGTCACCATCATTTACACAAGCGGCACTACGGGAACCCCAAAAGGAGTAATGCTTAGCCATAACAATATTGTCAGCAATTTTCTGGCCGTATCATATATCCCCCCTTATGGGCCTGAACACCGTGCCATGAGTTTTTTACCCCTCTGCCATATTTATGAAAGAATGATGAACTATATGTTTATCTATAAGGGGTTATCGATGTATTATATATCCAACATGGCCCAGATCGGCGACTACCTCAAAGTGGTCAACCCTCATGTTTTTACCACAGTCCCCCGATTGCTGGAGAAGGTATACGACAAGATAATTGCCAAAGGGCGGACCCTTACCGGCATTAAAAAAGCATTGTTCTTCTGGGCCAATAATGTGGGACTCAATTACGAGTATGAGAAGGAAAAGCGAAACCCTCTCTATGCCCTGAAGTTAAAAATTGCCCGAATACTGGTATTCAGCAAATGGAAGGCTGCCCTGGGCAAGAATCTTGACATTATTGTATCGGGTGGTGCTGCATTGCAACCCAGGCTCAACAGGG
>SLIL01000275.1 GCA_007135645.1 Bacteroidales bacterium | reverse complement strand
GAAATCTTTTCGCAAATCAGCAAAACTTTTGACCCTTTTACCTTTAATGGGTACCCTGGGGTCCTGCTCAGAAGAAACAAAGGAGCCACAAGCTCCCAACATCATTTTTATCATGACTGACGACCACGCCTGGCAGGCAGTAAGTGCTTACAATGAAAGGCTTGCTGAGACTGCTCCTACCCCCAACATCGACCGGTTGGCAGAAGAGGGGATGCGCTTTGACCGCTGCCTGGTCACCAATTCCATTTGCGGGCCATCCAGGGCCACCATTCTCACGGGCAAATATGGTCATCTCAATGGCTTTTACTCCAATGCTATGTCTTTTGACGGATCGCAACAAACCTTCCCTAAACTACTTCAGAAAGGTGGGTATCAAACCGCTATCATCGGAAAATGGCACCTGGGCTCCGAACCAACTGGCTTTGATCACTGGGATATCCTACCCGGACAGGGACATTATTACAATCCTACGTTTATCAATTCAGACGGCCATTATGATGTGGAAGGCTATGTTACAGATATCATCACTGATAAAACCCTTGCATGGCTTGACAAGCAAAAGAATAAAGACCAGCCTTTTATGGTAAAAATGCACCACAAGGCACCTCACCGGGAATGGGAGCCCGCACTCAAATACCTGGACCACTTCGACAATACCCTTTTCCCAATACCAGAAACCCTTTTTGATGACCACAGCGGACGTGGCACCGCGGCACGTGAACAGGACATGACCATTGCAGAAACCATGCGCATGGATGCTGACCTGAAGATGTGGCGTGAAACAACTGACTACCCCAACACCAAACTTGGCACATACGGAAGGCTCAATGAGGATCAGCGAAAAGTATGGGATGCCTACTATAACCGGGTTATGAAAGAACTGGATCAGGCCGGCCTGCAGGGGGAAGAACTGGTGAAATGGAAATACCAGCGTTATCTTCAGGACTACCTGGGTACCATCCTGTCGGTGGATGAGAGTGTTGGCCGGTTATTGGATTACCTGAAAGAGACTGGCCTGGACAAGAACACGGTAGTGGTTTACACCTCTGATCAGGGATTTTTTCTGGGGGAACATGGTTGGTTTGACAAACGGTTTATGTACGAGATCTCCTACCGCACTCCCTTGCTGATAAGCTGGCCTGGTGTAACCCAGCCTCAATCGGTAAATACAGATATTGTATCCAATCTGGATTTTGCCCAGACATTTATAGATTTAGCCGGCATTAAACAACCTACTGACATGCAGGGGGCCAGCATGGTTCCGCTGCTAAAAGGCAAAACACCCACCGACTGGCGCAAAGAGCACTACTACCACTATCATGCCTATCCCGACTGGCATATGGTAAAACGTCATTATGGAATAACTGATCACCGGTATAAGCTGATCCACTTTTATTATGATATTGATGAGTGGGAGCTTTATGACCTGGAAAAGGATCCTGATGAAATGAACAACGTGTACGATGATCCAGCCTACAGGGAGATCAGGGAAGACCTTCACAAACGTTTAATTGCACTACGGAAAAAGTACGGCGATTCCGATGAACTGATGAATTCATTCTTGCCCGAAGACCTGGAAGCAGAGAAAAGAAGATTTGTGCACAACTGATATTCAGTGCCTGCAAGAAAACGCAAATTGCTGCATTGGGCTTGCCTTCAAAATGAGGATGTCAAAAATTTTCCTGACTGGCATAGTAGCCCCTGTTAATAACTTCTAAAAACTAATTTTAAACAACTGTAAGGATTGTGCTAATTTTGTGTTCCGGTTTGAAGAAATTTTGCCAGATTAATTTATCTCTACTAAAAAATACCAATGACCGGAAAAAAAGACCTTACCAGTACTCCCTTATCCAACGATTTTCCCGAAGTTCAACTCATTTTACAGGATGGCACTACCTTTACAGGCTATTCCTTTGGGTTTAGAAAATCCGTTGCAGGAGAGGCCGTGTTTAACACTGCCATGTCGGGATATCCCGAAAGCCTTACTGACCCTTCCTACCAGGGTCAGATCCTCACGCTTACCTACCCGTTGATCGGTAATTATGGTGTACCCCCCATGATCCGTGAAGGTGGGCTGCTGAAGTATTATGAATCAGAGAGCATTCATATTTCAGGGCTGATCACTTCTGAATATTCCTGGGAGTCCAGCCACTGGAATGCATGGAGCAAACTCTCCAGCTGGCTCATTGAGCAAAAGATCCCGGCTTTGGGGGGCGTGGATACCAGGGCCTTAACCAAACGGCTGCGTGAAAATGGCTCCATGCCGGCCAAAATCATTTTCAGGGACGATAAGCTGGAATTTTCTGACCCCAACATCCGTAACCTGGTTGAGGAAGTCAGCACGAAAGAAGTGGTTACCTATGGAAATGGCAGCCATAAAATCCTCCTGATCGATTGCGGGGTAAAGTTAAACATCATCCGAAGACTTCTTGAACGGGATACCACGGTGATACGTGTACCCTGGGACTACGATATCACCAGCGTGGAGTATGACGGCCTGTTTATTTCCAATGGCCCGGGCGACCCCAAGGCATGCAAACCAACCATAGCAAATATTGCCAAAGCCTACACACAGGACAAGCCCGTTTTTGGCATTTGCCTGGGCAATCAGCTTATGGCCCTGGCAGCCGGGGGCGACACCTACAAATTAAAATACGGCCATCGCAGCCACAACCAGCCCGTGATACAGAAAGGCACCAACCGGTGTTTTATCACCTCACAAAACCATGGATATGCCACAAAGGCCAACTCGCTGGGCAAGGAATGGGAAGAGTATTTTGTGAATATCAACGACGACACCAACGAAGGGATCAGGCACAAAACCAAACCCTTCTTTTCTACTCAGTTTCACCCGGAAGCCTCCAGCGGCCCCACTGACACCGACTTTCTGTTTGATGAGTTTATTGAAATGGTGAGAAACCACAAGGTGAACCCATAAAGGAAAGAATTAAACTCTGGGGCAGCATCCTGAAGTCTTTATAAAAATGGTACTACTGCAATTTAATTGGAAGTTTCATTGTCAAGCTGGAAGTCCGAAGTCAGAAGTCCGAAGATAGAAACGCTGCCAATATTGATTACAAATTGAATTCGCGATTTCAAAGTCAATTATAAGCTTTATTTCAATCTCATTGTTCCACGAAATTGGTAGAAGAACCATAAAAATAAACGTGTTGCCTCAGGGCACAAAACAGAAAGACAAACCTGCAATGAAGCCCCGCATGCAGGTTCATTCACAGAAAAAAACTGATAACACAAAAACTACAATCACATACACATGAAGAAGAAAATCAAAAAAGTACTGGTCATCGGTTCAGGTGCTTTAAAGATCGGCGAAGCCGGAGAATTTGACTATTCAGGATCACAGGCGTTGAAAGCCCTTAAAGAAGAAGGGATAGAAACCATCCTCATTAACCCCAACATTGCCACTGTACAAACTTCCGAGGGCATTGCCGACACCATTTATTACCTTCCGGTAACCCCGTTTTTCGTGGAAAAGGTTATCAAAAAAGAGAAACCGCAGGGATTGTTGCTGGCATTCGGTGGCCAGACAGCCCTGAATTGCGGCGTAGAGCTCCACCGATCGGGGGTATTGACCAAATACAAAGTAGAGGTGCTGGGCACCCAGGTGGATGCCATCATGAATACCGAAGACCGGGACCTGTTTGTGAAAAAACTGGATGAAATAGGCGTACTGACCATAAAAAGTGAGGCTGTTACCACAGTGGAAGCAGCAAAAAAAGCGGCAACCCGACTTGGCTACCCCATCATCGTAAGGGCAGCCTATGCATTGGGAGGCCAGGGAAGCGGGTTTTGCAACAACGACTCCGAGCTTGAACAGCTGGTCCAGAAAGCCTTTAATTACGCACCCCAGGTGCTCGTGGAAAAATCGCTCAAAGGGTGGAAAGAAATTGAATACGAAGTAGTTCGTGACAGGTACGACAACTGCATCACGGTGTGCAACATGGAAAACTTTGATCCGCTGGGCATCCACACCGGCGAGAGCATCGTGATAGCCCCGTCGCAGACCCTAACCAACAGTGAGTACCACAAGTTGCGTGAAATTGCCATCCGTATTGTTCGTCACATTGGTATTGTGGGCGAGTGCAACGTGCAATATGCCCTTGACCCCGAATCTGAAGATTACCGGGTTATTGAAGTCAACGCGCGCCTGTCGCGGTCCAGTGCCCTTGCTTCAAAGGCCACCGGGTATCCCCTGGCTTTTGTGGCGGCCAAACTGGGGCTGGGATATGGCCTGCACGAGCTTAAAAATGCCGTAACCAAAACTACGTCGGCCTTCTTTGAGCCGGCACTGGATTATGTGGTCTGTAAAATTCCACGGTGGGACCTGGGCAAGTTCCGCGGGGTTTCCAAGCAAATCGGTAGCTCCATGAAGAGTGTGGGCGAAGTGATGGCCATTGGACGCAATTTTGAAGAGGCCATTCAAAAAGGGTTGAGGATGATTGGCCAGGGCATGCATGGATTCGTGGAAAACAAGGAGCTGGAAATACATGATCGTGCATTGATCGAGAAAGAGCTCAGCAACCCCACCGACTCCAGGATCTTCTATATTGCCATGGCCCTGCAGCACAATTTTACTGTGGATCAGATCCACGAGCTTACACGCATCGACCGATGGTTTTTGTACAAACTTAAAAACCTCAGCGATCTCCGCTCTGAGCTTTCCAGCTACGAAAACATTCAGAATATCCCCTTTGACCTGCTTAAGCGGGCCAAACAGTCTGGATTCTCTGACTTCCAGGTAGCCCGCATCCTCTGCCGCAGTAATGGAAAGAATCCAACAGCCTATGCCATGGAAGTGAGAAAGTTCCGTAAAAAATCCGGGTTGATCCCCGTTGTGAAACAAATTGACACCCTGGCGGCAGAATACCCGGCCCAGACCAATTACCTCTACCTCACATATCATGGGAGCGAGCATGACATCGAGGCTGAGCAGGACAAAAAATCGGTGATCGTGCTGG
>SLIL01000446.1 GCA_007135645.1 Bacteroidales bacterium | reverse complement strand
AATTCAACGGTTGCAAAGCCCTGATTAAAGTTGGAGCTTTCCATAATGCGGTTGATGAGCTCATCGGAAATAGTTTCGCCCGTTTCGTAATGCTTTGCAAACAATTTAAGGAACTCAGGGTGCCTGGCCCAGTTCTCCAGAACCTGCGAAGGCAATTCTACAAAGTCTCTTGGAACGGATGTTCCTGAGAGGCTGTAATAATGGGTGTTGGCCATCAGGCCGTGAATGGCATGTCCAAACTCATGGAAAAAGGTAGTCATTTCATCAAAGGTGAGCAGTGCAGGCTGGTCGCCGGTGGGGGCTGTAAAGTTGCATACAATGGTGATCACCGGATGGATAAATCTTCCTTCTTCGTCAATATGCTGACTGCGAAAGCTGCTCATCCATGCACCACTTCTCTTGCTGGCCCTGGGGTGCATATCCATGTAAAGGATCCCAAGGTGGCTGCCGTCTTCTTCCAGAACTTCCCATGCTGTGGCATCAGGGTGATAAACAGGTACGTCGGGTCTTTCTACAAACCGGAGACCCCAGAGCGTATCCATCAACATAAAAATACCGTCACGCACATTGTTGATCTCAAAATACTGACTGATTTCGCCTTCATCAATGTCATACTTTTCTTTTCTTACTTTTTCGGCATAATACCTCCAATCCCAAAACTTTAATTGAAAATCATGGCCATCGGCATTGATCTGCTCCTGGAGCATTCTTCTCTCTTCATGAGCAATGGGTAAGGCTGCTTCCCACAGCTCCATAAGGAATGTCTCCACGGTTTCCACGGTACCTGCCATCCGGTTTTCAATGGCATACTCCGCATAGGTTTCGTAGCCCAGCATTTGTGAGCGTTCAATGCGCAGTTCAATGATCTTATTGATGATCTCCTGGTTGTTATTGTCGTTGTCTTTATTTCCGCGGTTAATGTAGGCCCTGTTCATCTTTTCCCTCAGCTCGCGGTTGTTGGCATAAGATAAAAAGGGCATTACACTTGGGTTCTGCAGGGTAAATAACCATTGGCCTTCCCTGCCTTCTGCGGCAGCAGCTTCTGCAGCAGCACTGACAATGCCGCGGGGGAGTCCGGCCAGATCTTCTTCATTATCAATAAACATTTTCCAGCTGTTTACATCGGCCAGAACATTTTGTCCGAAACGAAGGGTTAGCACCGAAAGCTCCTGGTTGATCTCGCGGAAACGCTCCTGCTTCTCTTCAGGCAGGGCAGCACCTCTGCGTACAAACCCTTCATAGGTTCTTCTCAGCAACATGGCCTGTTCTTCTGTGAGAGAGAGCTGATCTTTTTGTTCATGAACAGCCTGGATGCGGGCAAAAAGTTCCATGTTGAGGCTGATGTTGTCGCTATGGGCCGACATCATGGGGGCAACCTCCTGTGCTATTTCCTGGATCTCATCAGAGATATTTGCAGACAGAAAATTGTAAAATACCGATGCTACCTGATTGATCAGCATACCACTATAATCAAGGGCTGCAATTGTATTTTCAAAGGTAGCTGGTTCTGGATTGTTGATGATTGATTCAATCCTGACTTCCTGCTGGCGGATACCTTCTTTAAAGGCGGGCAGAAAGTGCTTATTTTCAATCCTGTCAAACGGGGGTACCCCAAAGGGTGTGTCATACTCGGCAAAGAAAGGGTTATCCTCCTTTGTGGCGCACGAAGCAAGAATCATAACCATTAAAATTATTCCTGTGATTTTTTTCATTTGTTTGAGTTTTTTGTTTGGTAATTTGAGTTTGAATTGTTTAGATGATCAAATCGGTGATTATGCCTCAAAATTAATGGAAATTATTGAATTTTACAGATGAGAAAACTGCATATAATGTTTTTATCCACGCATAGCATATGTTTGATGGCCTGGGGATATAATCAGACCCTGAAAAAGAGAAAGAGGGATGGTCCGAAAAGCATCCCTCTTTCTAAATATAAGGTTAATTAAGTTATCGGTTTATGATTACCTCTGATAGATCACCTTAGTGGTATATGTGTCAGTACCGGCATTGATACGGATCATATAAACTCCTGGCCTTAATCCTGCAGGTTCCCAGTTGATGTTGTACGTTCCGGTGGTCATTTCGCGGTTGGCGATCACATCAACTACCTGTCCGAACATATTAAGTACCTCAATTTTCACATGGCTGTCATTGGTAATGATCAGATCAAGCGAGGTGCTTCTGTTGAACGGGTTGGGATAAGCAGGGTAGAATATGGCATTGGGCCTCACTACATAGTTGCTGTTTGCAAAATGCAGGTTGGAAATGTTCACGTCGAAGTTGCTTGCAGTATTGCCATTGCCAAGGGGGTTAAAGATAACAGATACAACATCTTCGGCAGTGAAACCGGGTATTCCTTCCCTTGTAACCAGCTCGCTGAAGTTGATCCGGTATTCTCTTGGTTTGTCTGTGAGGCTGATCGTCGTTCTGAACTGATCGCTCCACTGATTAATTCCTGATTTGGCAAGCATCACTTCAATGGTACCTTCACCATGGGCGGTAAATACAACCTCGTCAAAACCTGTCATGTCAACGGGCATATTGCGGGGTGACAACGTTCTGAACAATGATGCCCAGGTTCGAACACGTCCACTGAAAGAAGCATCCCTTTCAACGTTGTATTCAATTTGCTCTACATGATTGGTCTCGGGACGGGTAGCAAAGTTGGTAATCATTGCATTACCCGGGTCATAATCAAACATCCACGCTCCGTCAGCATAGTAGAGTACATCAGGGGCATTGTCTTTATTGTTTCTTACAGAAAAGCCAATGTCAAAGATAAAGCCGGTGGGGATAAATACTTCTACGAACTCATCCGTTGGTATGTTTATGCTAAGATTGATGGGTTGCCTCTGGGCATTTTCATAGAGTGTTTTATTTCCATGGATGGTTATCTGATCTGCTCCTACCTTGTTCACGATGTTGAGCAACAGCCCACCATTGGTATATCTTCCACTGTGAATAAATACCTGTGGTATGTCAGGAGTGATCTGGTCGTTGCGGAAGGAAACTCCACCCAGCTGATCCATCATGTCCAGGATCTCTTCTACCAGTTCGCGGGTAAATTCAGGTGTAACACTCCAAACCTGGAAGTTGAAAATGTCTTCGGTGTTGAGTATCTCGTACTCTTCGTTGTACCATCTGTTGTCGATAATAAATTTGCCACCTTCTCTCTGGGCTATAAAGCTTACTGAGTAGTCAATGAATCCACCGGGGTGAACAAGCTTGGAAAGGATAAACGGCCTGTCGGCAATGCGTATCATCTCGATGCTCTCCAGTCTTGCGCCCACGAGCCTGTCGCAGATCACTTTGGTATGTTCATATACGCTTGAAGGCTCGGTAGAGATGGCAAGGATAGCAGCCCTGCGCGCATTATTAGCCTGCAGGTAATCTACAGAGAAGATCTCCCTTGCATTGGTAATGCCCAGCAGGTCATAGGGGGTAGAGATGAATGCCTGGGTGTTGGCCGGGCCTTCTTCGGGGAGCAACATACCTATTCCGGTGGCATGCTGACCATCAGCCGTGGAAGTCTTCAGGCTGCCCATGAGCATATCGGTATGGCGGTATGCATCCATGCGCTTCGTTCTTTCTGTCCTTGGGATGTAGTTGCTTTCAACCAGTCTTCTGTGGTTTCTCAGGGCAAGCTGTGCAGCCATGCTTCCGTTACTTTCGATACCATTGTCGTCACCACCTGTTGATTCGCCTGTTGTTACAGTTATTGAGGCAAAGTTGTTGTCCAGGTTGGGGTCGATCTGATCGAATGGAAGTATCTCGGCGGTGTTGGTGCCTTGTTGCCATGGGCCTGATTTTTCTTCGTCCTCATCAGGTTCAGTAAGGAGCATTTCGGTGGTGTATACCAGCAGCTTCCACTCACCCGGGGCAAGGTCGCCCACTACCCATAGTCCTGTGGCAGGGTTGAAGCTTATACCAGTATTGTTGATAAGCGACTTGAAGGGGAATGGATCAGGAATAAGGTTTTCCACAGACACATTGGTGGCAGTCTCTACTTCGTCATGGTTGGTAATTACCAGTGCAAAGATCAGTTCGTCCACTTCATCAGGATCCGGGGTCTGGATATTTACTTCTATGGTAACTCCCAGGTCAACCAGTATACTGTTATGTCTTACTTCTATCTCTTTGGATGCAACACATCCTGTGTCATCAATAACGGTTACAAAGTAGGTTCCGGCCTGCAGGTTCTCGATATCCGGTGATGTTTCATTATTGTGATCCCACATGTAGTTGTAGGGAGGTGTCCCGCCGGTCACAGTGATGCTTATTGCACCTGTTCCTGTACCCCATACTTCCAGATCGGTAACTTCTTCTGTTATCACCATGGGTGAGCTAACAGTGAATACTGCTTCTTTTGAATTGGTGCAGCCGGTCTCAGGATTGGTATACGTATAGGTAATGGTATGTTCACCTACTCCGGCAACAGAAGCATCAAACGCTCCGTCCACAACACCTGTTCCGGTATAAGTTCCACCGGCCGGTGTAGCATTGTCAAGGATAAATGGGTCTGCATCATGGCAAACGATGAATCCTTCAAAGTCAATGGCAGGAGGAGTAATGTCCTGGTTCACAATATGCGATGCAGTTTCTGTACATCCGTTGGGTGCAGTTGCCGTGGCAATGTAGGTGCCAGGCTCAGTTACCACCAGGGTTGTACCTTCTGTGGCATCGGCGTCATTCCATGTAACGGATATTCCGTCTTCCACATGAGCGGTAAGAGTGATCTCAGTAATGACACAGGTGAGCAGGTTGTCACCGGAAATGGTTACCTCCGGCTTCTCAAAGTCAGGTACTACTGTGTATTCGCTGGAGGCTGTGCATCCGTTTACATCTCTGAATTCTACAGTATATAATCCGGCAACACCTACCGTGACAGTGCTTCCGGTTTCATTGAAGCCGTCAGGGCCACTCCAGATATAGGTGCCTTCCGCATCAGGAGATCCTGTTGCTGTAAGTTCAATCTGTGGCATGGTGCAGTTGATCTGGCCATGGTTT
>SLIL01000462.1 GCA_007135645.1 Bacteroidales bacterium | reverse complement strand
TGTCGCCGCAAAACCCCGGATTGCCATCCGGGGCTATTCATATTCAGGCCCTTCAGGCCTGGGTGTGTTGAATACAGGCGCTGGAAGATCCCACATGGATGCTTCCAGTTCCTCCCGGCCAGGAACTTCCAGCTTCCGAAGGAACTGGAAGCTTACGGGTTAATTGCCTCAAAACCGGAAGCTGGAAGTTGCTGTGCAAGCTTCCAGTTCCTGACGATTAGCAAAACCCTTCAGGGCGAACGTCGCTAAGCAGAATTCTTCATCCCGGCCCCGGAGGGGCCATATACCGATAGCCTGATGGATGCACCCAACGCTACAGCACCCCGTAGTGGGTGCAATAGCTTTTTCAGTGGCGGGGTCACTGGGAGTGGCCCCGTCACTGGAAATAAAAACCACCCTTACGCATTTCTATTTTATTTGGAAAAAGCAATAACAAATAAACGTATTTTTGCGTTTTCTATCTGTTATGTTATACCACAAAGTTTATCCCCACAAAGAAAATGACGAATGGGTTGTGTTTATCCACGGTGCCGGCGGAAGTTCGGTGGTATGGTATAAGCAGATCCAGCAATATGCCCGCCATTTCAACCTTTTACTCATTGACCTGCACGGACATGGCCGCTCGGCAAAAGCCGGTGAACATGTCAGCGGAAGTTACACCTTTGAAACCATTGCCCTGGATATCATCAAAGTGCTGGATTATCGAAAAATCCACCAGGCACATTTTGTGGGTGTATCCATGGGTACCATCATCGTAAGAAAGCTCGCTGAGATCAGAAAAGAATACGTGAAATCAATGATCCTGGTGGGGGCAATAACCAAGCTAAACCTTAAGTCGAGGTTTCTGGTAAAAATGGGAAGGGTTTTTCACAAGGTAGTGCCTTACATGTGGCTTTACAAGGTTTTTGCCTTTATCATCATGCCTATGGATCAGCACGAAGAGTCGCGCAGTGTATTTATCAGGGAGGCACGAAAGCTGGCCCGCCACGAGTTTATCCGGTGGTTTAAGCTTACCCGTCGTCTTACAGCAAAATTACAGCGCATGGAAACGGAAGATCCCGGCCTGCCCACCCTTTATGTAATGGGCGACCAGGATTACATTTTGCTGGAGCCTGTGAAGGAACTGGTAAAAAAGTACAAGAACCGCTCCCTTGCCGTCATTGAAAAATGTGGCCATGTGGTGAACATTGAAAGAGCCGATCACTTTAATGAACTTTCCATTGATTTTATCAAGCAAAACAGGGTGAAACCTGATTTGCTCGCAAGATAATTTTTTTGACCTGAAAATAAAAAACGGGGTAGCATCTGCAAAATGCTACCCCGTTTTTGATGAACCAAAGATCAGTTGCTATAAATAAGCATCATTTTGCACCAGGTTGGGATTAACATCCATCTCGCGTTGCGGAATTGGGAGGATCATCCGGGGGTCGTTCCATGGAAGGGCTGTTCCTGAATCGGAATAACCGGGAGGTATAACCACATCTTTCTTAAAGCGGCGGATATCTTCCAGTAGTCTGCCTTCAAAGCACATCTCACGATATCTCTCTTCCCAGATTCTGTCAAGGGTCAGGTCATCCCATGCACTTACTCCTGCCCTTGCGCGGATAGCATTGATATCGTTAAGTGGATCAGTGCCTATTGGGGAGCCACCTTTCCTGAAATTGGCCTCTGCCCTTACAAGGATCATTTCCGCCAGGCGTATCACGTTGATGTTGGCATCAAACTTTCCCCATTTTGAACTCATTATATTATTGGGCTTTCTGCCAATACCCAGGTAATACATCCTGCTGATATCGGCAATTACAAGGGCATCCGGCACCGTGTCGATCTGGGCCCTCAGGTCACCTTCTTCAAACATCTCCATATGCTCAGGCCTTATATGCACATCGCTCCGTCCATATCCTTCAAGGCTGGCAAAGAATGTACCCAGCCCATCATTGGCTGAACCGGCGTGGCTGGTAGCATTCTGATTGATCATAAAAACGTCTTCAGAGGTATAGGTATCATTATTGAAAGCAGCGCGTGGTGTATTATTTAGTGCACCATATCCGCCCATATTATCAATAACGAAATTAGCTTCTGTTGCGGCAGCTTCCCAGTTCTCCATGGACATGTGAACCCTTGCGAGGAATGCTGCGGCAGTATTTGCTGTTGCCCTGCCCCCATTGGCACCGGCAGTTGTAAAATCAGAGAGCAGTGATTTAGCGCGTTGAAGATCATCCAGAATAGAAGCATAAACACTTGCAACGGGGTCGCGGGGCCTGTAATCCGCATCGGTAATCCCTGCGGTAGGCGTTAAAACCAGAGGTACCCCCGGGTTGTTGGATGGATTTCCATCTGTATAGGGCCTGGCATAATGCCTGATCAGTTCAAAATAAAGTATGCCCCTTAAGAAACGCGCTTCGCCTTCAACAACAGCCCTGGCATTCTCATTAACTACATCGAGATTGGCAAGAACGTTGTTCAAAAGGTCTATGGTCCAGTAAGTACGGTTCCAGGTAGAGGCAATAATGCCCTCGTTGGGGTTCATGTTTTTTGACTCCATGAGCTCATAGGAGAGAAAAGTACCTGTCCATCTTACCTGGCCTGAGTTGGCAATCAGGTCGCTGTAAAACACGCTCAGGCCGGCAAAAAGCTGGGGCCCTGCTGCCCTGTCCCATGCCCCATATAAGGCATTCAACACACCCTGGTGAGTATTGTAAACTGCATCATCGCTGACTGCAAGCTCCGGCTCCACCTCCAGAAAATCATCGCACGACAGGATAAACGCGGCCAACAATATGTATAAGAAATATTTTGATATATTTTTTGTTTTCATAACAATAAATGTTTTAGTTATTAAAATCATTGCCGCTTTGCTTAAAATGTCAAATTTACGCCAAAGGTAATGGTACGTGGTTGGGGCGCGGTAAAGAAGTCCCAACCCTGCTGTATGTTATTGGATTGCGTACCAACATCTGCTGTATTTGGAGAACTTGTTTCGGGATCATAGCCCGGATAATCAGTAAATGTAAGCAGATTGAAACCACGTACAAAAATCCTTACAGACTCCAGATTGGCTCGCTGCACAACATTTCGCGGCAAAGTATATCCAAAGGTAAGATCCTTTAAGCGTATGTATGAGGCATCAAAAATATGCATGCTCGATGTTCCATAACCATTGGCCTGGTATAGTCTTGGTTGGGGATAATAGGCATTATCATCGCCCGGGCCTGTCCAGAAGTTTTCATAATAATGCAGCGTATGGTTATCTTCCCAGCGCAAACCGGCGGCCTGCCACATATTGGCATGCAGGTACATATCATTTCCATAAACAAACTGGAACATAAAGCTCAGATCAAATCCCCTGTATGAGAAATTGTTTGAGAAACCACCCCAGAAATCAGGGTTTGGATCACCAACAATCCTGTTGGCTGCCTCTGAAAGATTGTTAGTAGTTTCATTACCTTCCTCATTGAGATAAAAAAGTGCATCGCCGGTTTCGGGATCAACGCCCGCGTATTCAGCAGTATATAATACGCCGATGGGCTGGCCTTCAACAACCCTCCAGATGGCGGGGTTACCTGCAGTAATGATCTGCCCGTCGAGATTGGTTACTTCGTTTTGGTTAAAGGCGATGTTGAAACTTGAACTCCAGCGGAAAGCACCATCAAGGTTAACCGTGTTTAAAGCAAACTCCCATCCCTTGTTTTCCATATTGCCCACATTCTTATATACTGAGGTAAAACCTGTACTGGAAGGAATCTGGGTATTGAGGAGCAGGTCTTCGGTTTTCTTTACATAATAGTCAATTTCACCGGTTATCCTGTCATTTAACAGCCCGAAGTCGATCCCCACGTTGGTTTGCGTGGTGGTTTCCCATCTTAAATCGGGGCTGGGGATGCTTGTGGAAATAAGTCCGGAGAGGCCGGCATAGTTGCTTCCGGCATAAAGCCCCCTGGAGGCATAATTACCGATTTCTGAGTTACCTGTAAGCCCCCAGCTGAATCGGGGTTTCAGGAAGCTGAGAACAGGGTTATCCATGAGAAAATCTTCATTGGTAGCTACCCATCCTATTGATGCTGCCGGGAAAAAGCCGTAACGACTGTCACGTCCAAACCTTGAAGAACCATCAGTACGTCCGCTAAGGGTAATGAGATAACGGTCAAAGAGCTTAATGTTTGCCCTTCCAAAGAAAGATGTATAGCGGTAAGCTGTACCACTGGCTGAAGCAAAGGCTATTTCAGAGGCACTTGCCACTCTCCTGAAATCGTCACTTGGGAATCCTCTGGCCGCCATTGATGAAAACTGAAGGTCTGCCTGCTGGATACTGGACCCAACAACCAGGTTCAGATCATAATCACCAGCAAAAACAGCATTGTAAGTAAAATAGTTTTCCAGGTTGTAGATCACCGACTTTACATTGCGTTCAAACCCATACCCGTCGGGGCCGCCATCATTGGTCAATCTTCCCCTGTAATCCACCTCCTGCTGGTTAAGAATGTCAAGACCCCCTTCAGACCTGAAAGACAGGCCGGGCAAAATATCAAGATTAAAGAACACATTCCCCAGGTTTCTGAACACCTCTGTATCAAAATTGCTGTACTTAAGAGGAATAAGACCATTCTCGTAAATGGTGTTGCGGTTCAGTTCACCGGTAACAGGATCATGAGTGGGTTCCAGTGGCGGCAATGCTGTCATCTGCACCGGGGTAGAAAAGGCCCTGTCGTGAGAAACCCTGAAGTTCCGTGAACGGTTCAGGCTCATATTCATCCCTATGGTAAGTGCATCTGAGGCCTTATGATCCAGGTTCAAACGACCCCCGATACGGTCGAAGTTGTTACCCACGATGATCGCATCCTGGTCTGTATAAGACAAGGAGAGGAAATATTGTGTTTCGCTTGTACCGCCAGAGGCAGAGATGTCAAATTGCTGCGAGCCACCTCTTCTGAGTGCTTCGTCCTCCCAGTTTGTATTGGGCCCAAGAGCGATATTTGCGGGATTGTCGATATCGCGCCAGTTGGGAAACGATCCGTCAAGGCTATTCTCAAGATCCCAGTTGTCACCAAAACGGTTTCTTCCAGC
>SLIL01000113.1 GCA_007135645.1 Bacteroidales bacterium | reverse complement strand
ATAGAAAATAACTATTTAAATTGGCATCCGGAACATCGAAAGTTTATATGGGTAAAAGGGAATAATTTAGAAGAAGGAAATATATGTTATTTTGAAGAAGTAATCGGGGGCGAGTTATTAAAAAAAGAAACTGTGTATTCAAAAGTAATCCCTGATAAATACATTGAATTTAAAATGACGAATCGCTTTTTAAGATTTTTACTACCTAAAATGACATTCATTTTTGAACATAAAGAAAGTGGATGTTTTTTCACGCAACAAGTTTTTGTCAGGATTGGCCCTATTGGTCGTTGGTTAAACAGAAACAAGTTTGCAGCAGTAATTAAGCACCAGCAGGAAGAATGTGAAAATCTGAAGAAAATTATTGAGAAAAAACTACATAAATAAAATGACTTATCTGTGCCTGTGCTATCATCAAAACATGAAAACCCGGAGAGACATTTTTCAAGCCATTGCCGACCCTACCAGGAGGGCACTACTTATGCTGCTTGCAGTAAACGCCTTGACCCCAAATGCCCTTGCAGAGCATTTTAGCACCAGCCGCCAGGCTGTATCCAAACACATCCGGATTCTCAGCGAGTGTGAAGTGGTGTCGCAAAAGCAACAGGGGCGTGAAATTTTTTATCAAATTGAAATTGAAAAAATGAAAGAAATCGATGTTTGGCTGGAAAGGTTCAGAAAGATCTGGGAAGACCGGTTTGACCAGTTGGACAATGTATTAAACAATTTAAAAACGTAATAATATGAAAACAGAAATAAGAACAGACCTGAAGAAAGCCACTTTTGAGGCAAGAAGAGAATTCAACGCTGACATTTCCCTTGTATGGCGTGCATTTACAGAACCAGAACTACGCGACCAATGGTGGGCACCTGCCCCATGGACATGTGAAACGAAGTTGATGGACTTTCGCGAAGGTGGCAAATGGTTATACGACATGGTTAGCCCTGAGGGGGTAAGACATGGTGGGGTGGAACTTTACGATAAAATAAAGGCGGAGGATTATTACACTGGCAAAGACGCGTTTACAAATGAAAAAGGTGAAATCAATGAGAAAATGCCGGTGTCTACCCTGAAAAACACCTTTATCCCCACTGAAAAGGGAACCCTGGTGATCTTCTATACTCATTATCCTGACACCCAATCCCTGGAAACCGTTATTAAGATGGGAATGGCTGAAGGGCTGAATATGGGATTTGATCAACTGGAAAATGTTTTGGCCGGAATAGTCAATACTATTTAGGAAATTAAGCATAATATAAAATTGCATTGATAATTAGTTATGAGATCACCAAATATTTCATTATATTTAGGTAATCCGGCATGAAATTGCATTTTGGCACAATATCTATATCGGAAAAGTTGACATTACTCTCAAAATCAGAAGCTATGAATGCAAGTGAAAAGATATCTGAATACATCAAAAAAAATCATGACTGGCGCGGTGAGCTGATCCAAAAGATACGTGAGCTGATCCAGGAGACCCAGCCCGGGATTGAAGAAGAATGGAAATGGAATAGCCCGGTTTGGTCGCACCATGGTATGGTGTGTAGTGCAGGTGCTTTTAAAAAACATGTGAGCCTGACTTTTTTTAAAGGGTCAGAACTTGAAAAAGAAACATCTCTCTTCAACAGCCCTGCTGACTCAAAGAGTACAAGGTCCATTATCCTTAAAGAAGGAGATGTACTGGATAACGAAGCACTGACCCAGCTTTTGCAACTGGCTGTAAAGAAGAATAGCAATGTCTGAGAAGCATTTGAGATTTATGTCTTCGGCACATTCTTTAGAACCCTTCAAGAAAGAACTGTCCCAATTTTATTTTGCCCCATTCAACCCGGCAAGCTGTTCAGAATACTTTTCTGCTGCCTGCTCTTTTCCCATCCTATCATACAATTTCACCAGCTGCCTCAGATTTTCTTTCTTGATATTCTGATACCTTTCATTATCAATCGTTCGATAGGTTTCAAGGCTTAGGATCAGCAGCTCTTCGGCTCCAGAAAACTTTTGCAGATGCAACAGGCTTGTTCCCAGCGAAAGGCGTGTCCTGGCAATCCTTGGATGATTGGGATTCAAAATGGATTCCAGCAATTCCAGCACTTCACGCAACAAAGGTTCAGCAGCTTCATGATCTCCCTGCTGTATATACATATTCGCCTTGCCTTGCAGTATAGGCCTTCGAAAAGGATGGTTTTCCCCCACGGCATCCTCCAAAGCCTCCATTGCTTTGTCATAATATTTTTCGGCCTCGGAAAAGCTTTTCCTGTCCCGGTACACATCGGCCAGCGATTTTTTGGTCATCGCAATATTTACATGGGGGCCATCAAAGAGTGAATAATAGATTTCCAGGGCATTGAGCAAATGTGTTTCTGCCATCTCATATTCACCCGTGACCCTTTTCCCTTCTCCCAGGTTTTGAATAATGGAAGCTATTTGAGGAGTTCCTAAATCTTCGTGTGAGTTGACAATGGACCAGGTTTTCTGGAAATAGTTTTGTGCCAGTTCATGTTCCCCCCTGTAAAGATGAAAATTCCCCAGGGCAAGGTAGCTTCCAGCAATAAGCAGGTGGTCAGGATCCAGCAATTCCCTGCGCATATCAAGGGCTTTCAGAATATCATCCATGGCAGAATTATCATGGCTGGCCACGCTAATATTATGCAAGCTTGAGGCATATTCGAGGGAAACATGGCCGGGCACTTTTTGAAAAAACTCTGCAGCAAGGGTGAAATGTGCATGGGCTTGATGAAAACTTCCTGCACCGTGCAGTATCTCTGCCAGATGATAATGCAAGGTAGCCAATTCTGCATGTGCAGCATCATTAAGCGAATCTGCTATTTTCAGTGCCCTTTTCATCAAAGGCAATGCTTCTTCAAACTCCCCCAATCGCTTAAATACGAGTCCGGTAACTTGATACATTTGCCCCTGCACTTCAGGATGATCTGATAGTGCATCTGCCTGCTCTACTCCCCGCTCCAACAACTCCCTTGCAGTTATTGTAGCCCCACGAGCCTCTGCAGGATCGCTGGCCTCGAACATGGATAGAAGAAAATCAACCATTTGCCCCGATTTTGCCCTTTCACGCTCAGCGGCATCAAGGGCAATTCGCGATTGGTGGGTGTACCAGGTAACAGTAATGGCATAAGTGGTAAGCAACATTGCAAAGATCAGCGCTGCAGCAACCCCCCATTTATATCGGCGAATAAATTTTCCTGTACGGTAGACCCAGCTGTCAGGATGAGCCAAAACCGGCCTGCCTTGCAGGTAAGCTCTGAGGTCTTCTGCCAGCAAACCGGTGGATTGATAGCGCCGATGGGGTTCTTTGCTAAGGCACTTCAGCACAATGGTATCCAGATCACCTTTAAGCTTTTTCTGAAACTGGACTATAACATTGGTCTCAAATGTTTTTATCCCTTGCGATGTTTTATCATTTTTCTTTGTTACAAGGGCCACGCTGGGTCTTTTTGGCTCAGCCTCACAAATGGTGTGCTCCAATTCTCCCGGGGTTTTGTCTTTCAGGTCATAGGGGCGTACACCAGTAAGCAGTTCATAGAGAATTACCCCCAGTTGATAAATATCTGATGAGGTGGTAATGGGTTGCTTCCTGATTTGCTCAGGGCTGGCATAAGCAGGAGTAAGTGGCAATAAGCCGGTCTGGGTAGATGGCAATCCTTCTGTTTCTTGCTCATCAGGATCAAGCAGCTTGGCAATGCCAAAATCAAGGAGTTTCACCTTGCCTTCATCGGTCACAAGGATATTGCCCGGCTTAAGGTCCCGGTGCGCGATCAGGTTTCTGTGTGCATATTGAACTGCCTCGCATACTTCAAGAAACAGCTTCAGCCGCTCTCCCAAGGCAAGATTTTTCTTATTGCAATATTCATCAATGGGTTGCCCCTTAATATACTCCATCACAAACCAGGGTTGGCCATCATCTGTAATTCCCCCATCGTATAAACGTGCAATATTATTATGGCTGAGCGAAGCAAGAATTCTGCGCTCCGAATGAAAACGGAGCACTTGCTCATCCAATAAGAACCCTGTTCTCAACATTTTCAGTGCTACCTGCTGTTGAAAAACACCATCGGCCCGTTCAGCCAGATAAACACTACCCATGCCCCCATGCCCCAATTCTTCAATGATCCGGTATGCCCCTACCTGTTTTCCCCGCATCTTCCTGCTGTGCAGATCTGATAAAGCCGTTACTTTCAACTGATCAATGGAACGATCCAGCACACCATCAACACTATAAGCTTTTAAAAGCGATTCAACTTCCTGTATCAGGGAAACATCATCCTTACAAGCTTTTTCAAGGTATTCTTGTTGCTCATCCTGATTCAGTTCAAGCGCAATTAAAAAGACTTTCTTTACTTTTTCCCAACGTTCAGGATTATCAGGGTTTTTCATACCTCACCATTGTTTTTCACATCAGCCAATTCCTTGTTGAGCCAGGCCCTTGCCATTTTCCAGTCACGGTTTACGGTAGGTTCAGAAATATTCAATGCCTTTGCTGTTTCTTCAATGGTTAAACCACCAAAGAACCGGCACTCCACCACGCGCACCTGTCGCTTATCCAGTGCCGATAGCCGTTCCAGGGCCTGATGAACTGAAAGTACATCCATTACATCGATTTCTGCACTGGCATCTGCTTCACCCAGTGTTACGGGATTATGCTTTCCGCCCCGCTTTTGGGCTTTTTGTTTAGTGGCATAATCCACCAGGATATTCCGCATGGCATGGGATGCGATGGCAAAGAAATGGTTGCTGTTCTGATAATTAATTCGGTCAAAGTGGGCAAGCTTCAGGTAAGCCTCATGCACAAGAGCTGTTGCATTGAAGGTATGTCCCGGTCGTTCACCATGAAGCCGGTTCTGTGCCATACGGTGCAATTGGTCATATACAAGGGGCATCAGTTGCGCAAATGCATCTTTATTACCTGAAGCATGTGCGTTGAGCAACTGTGTTATAGTTTGCATAGTCATGATCTGTATCTACTTTACAGTTTTACTTTTAAGTGTAAGAATTAAAAAAAAAAAAAAAATCTGTCTCTTTTAATCAGTTGTTTATAAAAACAAAATACTTT
>SLIL01000475.1 GCA_007135645.1 Bacteroidales bacterium | reverse complement strand
GCTGACCCAGGAAAACAGACTCCTTCATGGCCCTTGGTACATACTCCCTGAAGAGTTCCAGGTGGGAGGGGAGAACCATATCCGCAATCTGCTGCTGGGGCATAAAGTGAGCCACGAGCACGGCGGGGTTTCCAAAATCGGGTATTCACCTTTTTCGTGGGGACAGATATCGCAGCTGCCGCAGATTTACCGGCAGTTCAATATCGATCTGATCATGTTTTACCGCGGCATCAACTCCCTTGACAGTCCCAAAGCTGAATTCCTGTGGGAAGGTGCCGACGGAACACGAATGGTCTCTTCGCGCTTCAGCACCATGCCCCGCTACAACTTTTACTTCTACATCTATCGCCCGGCAGTGCACAACGAAGGATTTTATGATGTGGAATACAACTGGAAAAAAGGGGGCACTCCGTTCCATTTTGCCGATCGCCTGCAGCAGGAGGAGGATTATTTTATCATTTCTCCCCATACGGATTACTATCCCGAAACCATTGAGCCGCAGGTGAACAGGATCATCCAGGATCAGGCGGCAGATTTTACCACTCCCCATAAGATCTGGATGGAAGGGCACGATTCCTCGGGCCCCAATCGCCAGACCGTGGACATTATCCGCGATATCAGGAGAAAAATGCCGCACATCGACGTACGGCATTCCACGCTGGAAGAGTATGCGCAGTATCTTGCCGAATCGGTGGATGTAAAAAGCCTTAAAGAGGTGCATGGCGAAAGAAGAAGTTCGCAGAATGACAACCGCTGTGGCAACCTGTTTGGCTATACCACCTCGGCCCGTATGTACCTGAAGCAGGCCAATTTTGATGCCGAGAGATGGATTCAGTATTATGCAGAACCCTTCAACATCTTTTCCGGGATGTTTGGCCGTGACATCAACGATCAGTACACCCAGACAGCCTGGGAACTTATCGTTCAAAATTCGGCCCATGATTCCATCGGGGGATGCTCCCTCGACCGCATCCATGAAGATATGATGATCCGCTACAAACATGCCGTGGAGATATCAAAGGGTGTTTTTGAACGATCCCTCAAATCCCTGGTGTCGCAGCTGAATACAACTGATTTCAGCCACGATGACCAGAGCGGAATTTATATCACTGCCATCAATGCCACCAATTACAACCGTAAGGATGTGGTGGAAGCGTTCGTAGACATCCCTGTTTCGCTTGATAAGGGCGACTTCAGGGTTTACGATCAGCATGGCAAAGAGCTGGAAAAATCCATTGTGGATGTAAATCATCATCAGCCAGTTCTGGAGCAAATGATCAACCGGCCCATGTATTTTGATATGATGCGCTACAGGGTTTATCTGAAAACGGATACTGTTCCCGCATTTGGTCTGAAAGTTTTCAAGGTGGTTCCGGCAGAAAAACAGGAGGAGCAACAATCTGATCTGAAACAAAATACACTTGAGAACAAATACCTGAAAGTGCAGGTGCAGGAAGATGGCAGCCTGGATATTACGGACAAGGTGAATCATGTCCGCTACAGTGGCATAGCTTATTTTGAAGACCAGGGAGATGACGGGCATGCATGGGTGCTGAAGCCCCTGGATCCTGTTGTTTCCACCAGAAATACAAGGGCAGAAATAAAGAAAAGCTTTTCAGGGAAGGTGTACAACGAGATCACCATTACCCATAAAATGATGATCCCTGCCAATATCAAAGCACGCAAGGATAAGTCAGACGAAAGGGTGGAGAATACTGTAGAGTTACGCGTAGGGCTTGGGCAAAATCACAGACATCTTACCTTTGATGTAGCAGTGGATAATGCAAGTGAGAGCCACCGGTTGCGGATGATGATACCCACAGGACTGGATGCCACCCATTCTTATGGTGAAGGGCAGTTTGATGTGGTGGAGCGTACCCTGGAAAGGCCTGATACAGCCGGATGGATTGAGCAGCCCATGTACGATTTTCCCATGCATCATTTTGTGGATGTTACCGATGGGCAAAAGGGCCTTGCTGCCCTGGTGGACGGACTGAAGGAGTACGAAGTGCTTCCTGACGATGAGAAAACCCTTGCCATTACGCTCTTCCGCACATTTGAATACAAGATCAACCCGTCAGCACCGCAGGATTACAGTCATGAAAAGGGTGCCCAGATGATGGGCCGTTCCACTTACAGGCTGGCCCTTTATCCTCATAAGGGAGACTGGGAAAGAGGTGAGGTTTACAGGGAAGCTTTTCTGTTTAATTATCCTTTGCGGCTGGTTCAAACCGGCGAGCTCACAGGCGATCTGATGCCTGCCGTGCAGCTGATGAAAATTGAGCCTGCTGAACTGGTTTTTGGAGCCATGAAACTGCCCGAGAGCGGGGAAGAGGATACCATGGTGATCAGGCTTTACAACCCCACCTCAGAAGCACTGGAGGGAAAAGTAGCCTTCATGAAAAACATCATTTCGGTGGAAAAAGTTTCGCTGGAAGAAGTGTTGCAGGAGCATATCCCGGTGGAGGATGGTAAAGCATTCAGCGTGAAAGCAGGTAAAAAAGAAATTGTCAGTTACCGGGTTAAATATGCAAAAGGTTGATAAGCAAGATGGGGAGAAAGGCAAAGCGTAACTCTCCTTAATCCATTTAAAAATCAGAAAATTATTCCAAATAAAAACAATAAAAAAAAACGGTTTTAAAATGATAAAAAACGAATACGGTTATTTTACAGAAGATTTCAGGGAATTTGTCATTACCGATCCTCAGACACCACGCCCATGGTTTAATTATATCTGGAACGAGCAGTATGCCGGGCTTGTGTCGCATGGTGGGGGAGGGTTTTCCTACCTGGAAACCCCGCGCGACAATCGCATCTCACGCATGCGCTACAATTGCCTTCCGTGGGATCGTCCGGGCAGGTATATCCTGGTAAAGGATGTGGAGTCAGGCGAATACTGGTCGCTGAGCTGGGCACCTACCATCGACAGGAAGTATGATCATTACGAGGCGCGCATTGGGCAGGGGTACACAACCATAATTACGGCTTATCAGGGCATTCGTGCTGAGCTGACCTATTTTGTTCCCCGCGACAACAACTGCGAGCTATGGAAGGTACGCCTGGAGAATCAGTCGGGCAGGGAAAGGAAATTGCAGGTATATGCTTTTCAGGAGCTGATGATGGGGAATGCCCTCAACGATATCATCAACCAGCCCAACGACAAGCATTTTACCGATATCCGGTTCAATGCTGAGCAACAAACCCTGGAGGCTACGCGCCGCTACTGGGTGCTGCAAAGCAAATCGGCTTCGGTGGAGCAGCCCAATATCGACTGGAAATACAAGGTCTATTTTACCATGAACCTGCCCGTTACCGGTTTTGATGGCAGCCTGGACAAGTTTATCGGTAAATGGCGCTCCGAAGCCAATCCCGTAGCAGTGGAAAACGGTAAAATGTTCAATACCGAGATCACTGCCGGCGATCCGGTGGTGGCGCTGCAGTCGGAATTAACGCTGCAAGCCGCAGGATCAAAGGACTTTTCGGTATTCATGGGGATTGAACACAAGGAGGTAGAAAGCCCCTATGAAAGCCTGCAGGTGAAGGATTATAAAAACAACGAATTTATCGATGCCAGGCTGGCAGAAGTTAAATCATACTGGGATCATTACCTGTCGCACGTAAAAGTAAATACGCCCGATGAAAGCTTTAACCTGATGCTTAACGTATGGAACCAGTATCAGTCGGCAGTAACCTTTGATATGGCCCGCAATTCAGGGTATTATCACGGTGGGCTGCTATTTGGTACCGGCATGCGCGATCAGTTTCAGGATATCCTGGGGATGGTGCTGGTTGAGCCGGGCCGTGTAAGGGAGCGTATCCTCAATGCATTGCAGTACCAGTTCAACAATGGTTCTACTCTGCACAATTTCTTTAAACTTACTAATCACGGTGAGCGCACCCATCACTCCGACACACCGCTCTGGATCCCCTTCGGACTGGTGGAGTACCTCAATGAAACCCACGATTTCAGCATCCTTGACGAGGTCGTAAAGTTTTATGATGAGGGAGAAGCTACCGTGTATGACCACATGATGCGGGCGCTGGATTTTGCCATCAGTGAATGCACCGAAAGGGGTTTGCCCCGCATCCGCAAGGGCGACTGGAACGATACCCTCGACTTCATTGGCCCCCAGGGCAAGGGAGAAACCATCTGGGGAGCCTTCTTCCTGTGCTATGTGCTGGATAAAACCTTTGAACTGCTCGATCACAGGCAGGATGCCGCCGTGAAGCAGCGCTGGGAGAAAGCCTACAACCAGATCGCAACCGTGGTGAATGAAATTGCCTGGGACGGAAAATGGTATGTACGTGCTTTTCGCGACAATGGCCAGGTAGTAGGTTCTGACAGCATGAAGCAGGGCAAATTGTTCCTCAACACCCAGTCATGGGCCGTGATCTCGAAGGTGGCTTCCAGGGAAAGGGCCGACAGTGCTTTGCAAAGCTGTGTGGATCATCTGGAAAACAAGATGGGGATGCAGATCTGCTGGCCTGCCTACCGGGAGGTGGAAGACAATATCGGGCTGATATCCCGCTGTGTGCCAGGGAAAAAGGAGAACGGGGCCGTGTTTAACCACGCTTCCAGCTGGTTTGTGCTGGCAGGCATCATGAATGGCAATGTGGAAGATGCCTGGCGTATTTACAGCAAGATGATGCCTGTAAACTCACACCGTACCGTGGGTATAGACCGCTACGAGACCGAACCCTATGTCTATTCGGAATATGTCACCAGTCGTGAGCATGAAACCGAAGGGCAGGCATCGCACTCCTGGCTAACTGGTTCATCGGTATGGATGTACCGCATCGGGCTCGACTGGATCCTGGGTTTGCAAACCTCACTCAAAGGGATCAGGATCGCACCAGCCTTGCCCAAAACATGGGATAAGCTCAGCATCACACGCAAGTTCCAGGGAAAAACCCTGCAGATCTCCGTTGACAATGCTGCAGGAGTGAACCAGGGTGTAAAGCAACTTACTATCAATGGGCAGGAATTTTCAGAAGACTGGATCGATGTTAAGCAATTCAGCGGGGAGGTTCTTGAGATCAGGGTTGTAATGGGCTGACAGGATTTATAGTGACGGGGCGACTAACGCTTTGGTGAAGGGTCACCAAAAGTGGCCCAG